>NZ_VPDZ01000036.1:0-5322 GCF_013417465.1 Acinetobacter sp. YH12251
ATACAACTGTTTGGGTGTTGTATAGTCAAGCCTCACGAGCAATTAGTATTGGTCAGCTTCATGCGTCACCGCACTTCCACATCCAACCTATCAACGTCGTAGTCTTCAACGGCTCTTTAGTGGACATAAAGTCCAAGGGAAATCTTATCTTGAGGTAGGCTTCCCGCTTAGATGCTTTCAGCGGTTATCCCTTCCGAACATAGCTACCCGGCGATGCGACTGGCGTCACAACCGGTACACCAGAGGTTCGTCCACTCTGGTCCTCTCGTACTAGGAGCAGATCCTCTCAAATTTCCAGCGCCCACGGTAGATAGGGACCGAACTGTCTCACGACGTTCTAAACCCAGCTCGCGTACCTCTTTAAATGGCGAACAGCCATACCCTTGGGACCTGCTTCAGCCCCAGGATGAGATGAGCCGACATCGAGGTGCCAAACACCGCCGTCGATATGAACTCTTGGGCGGTATCAGCCTGTTATCCCCAGAGTACCTTTTATCCGTTGAGCGATGGCCCTTCCATACAGAACCACCGGATCACTAAGACCTACTTTCGTACCTGCTCGACTTGTGGGTCTCGCAGTTAAGCGCGCTTTTGCCTTTATACTCTACGCGTGATTTCCGACCACGCTGAGCGCACCTTCGTACTCCTCCGTTACTCTTTAGGAGGAGACCGCCCCAGTCAAACTACCCACCAGACATGGTCCTCGCTCCAGATCATGGAGCAGAGTTAGAACCTCAATATTACCAGGGTGGTATTTCAAGATTGGCTCCACCGAAACTAGCGTCTCGGTTTCAAAGCCTCCCACCTATCCTACACAAGTAAGATCAAAGTTCAATGTCAAGCTGCAGTAAAGGTTCACGGGGTCTTTCCGTCTAGCCGCGGGTACACCGCATCTTCACGGCGATTTCGATTTCACTGAGCCTCTGCTGGAGACAGCGCCCCCATCATTATGCCATTCGTGCAGGTCGGAACTTACCCGACAAGGAATTTCGCTACCTTAGGACCGTTATAGTTACGGCCGCCGTTTACTGGGGCTTCGATCAAGAGCTTCGCTTACGCTAACCCCATCAATTAACCTTCCAGCACCGGGCAGGCATCACACCCTATACGTCCACTTTCGTGTTTGCAGAGTGCTATGTTTTTAATAAACAGTTGCAGGGGCCTGGTTTCTGTGGCTGCTCTCAGCTCAGGAAGCAAGTTCCATCACCAAAAGCAGCGTACCTTCTCCCGAAGTTACGGTACCATTTTGCCTAGTTCCTTCAGCAGAGTTCTCTCAAGCGCTTTGGTCTACTCGACCTGACCACCTGTGTCGGTTTCGGGTACGATTCCAGTGTAACTGAAGCTTAGAGACTTTTCCTGGAAGTATGGTATCAGCCACTTCACTGTACAAGTACAGCTTGCTGTCAGATCTCAGCATAGAGTACCCCGGATTTGCCTAAGATACATGCCTACTTCCTTTCACCTGGACAACCAACGCCAGGCTGACTTAACCTTCTCCGTCCTCTCATCGCATTACACTGAAGTATTGGAATATTAACCAATTTCCCATCGACTACGCCTCTCGGCCTCGCCTTAGGGGTCGACTCACCCAGCCCCGATTAACGTTGGACTGGAACCCTTGGTCTTTCAGCGAACGGGTTTTTCACCCGTTTTGTCGTTACTCACGTCAGCATTCGCACTTCTGATACCTCCAGCAGACTTCTCAATCCACCTTCATCGGCTTACAGAACGCTCCCCTACCACTTACACTAATGTGTAAATCCGCAGCTTCGGCATATAGTTTTAGCCCCGTTACATCTTCCGCGCAGGCCGACTCGACTAGTGAGCTATTACGCTTTCTTTAAAGGGTGGCTGCTTCTAAGCCAACCTCCTAGCTGTCTATGCCTTCCCACATCGTTTCCCACTTAACTATAATTTTGGGGCCTTAGCTGGCGGTCTGGATTGTTTTCCTCTTGACTACGGACGTTAGCACCCGCAGTCTGTCTCCCGGATAGTACTCATTGGTATTCGGAGTTTGCATCGGTTTGGTAAGTCGGGATGACCCCCTAGCCGAAACAGTGCTCTACCCCCAATGGTATTCGTCCGAGGCGCTACCTAAATAGCTTTCGGGGAGAACCAGCTATCACCGAGTTTGATTAGCCTTTCACCCCTATCCACAAGTCATCCCCTGGCTTTTCAACGACAGTGGGTTCGGTCCTCCAGTTAGTGTTACCCAACCTTCAACCTGCTCATGGATAGATCACCCGGTTTCGGGTCTACACCCAGCAACTAAACGCCCTATTAAGACTCGATTTCTCTACGGCTCCCCTAATCGGTTAACCTTGCTACTGAATGTAAGTCGCTGACCCATTATACAAAAGGTACGCAGTCACCAAACAAGTTGGCTCCCACTGCTTGTATGCATGCGGTTTCAGGATCTATTTCACTCCCCTCACAGGGGTTCTTTTCGCCTTTCCCTCACGGTACTGGTTCACTATCGGTCAGTCAGGAGTATTTAGCCTTGGAGGATGGTCCCCCCATATTCAGACAAGGTTTCACGTGCCTCGCCCTACTCGACATCATTATCTAAGCCCTTTCGTGTACAGGACTATCACCTACTATGGTCGCACTTCCCAGAGCGTTCCACTAAAGCTTAGATAACTTAATGGGCTTTTCCCCGTTCGCTCGCCGCTACTGAGGGAATCTCAATTGATTTCTTTTCCTAAGGGTACTGAGATGTTTCACTTCCCCTCGTTCGCCTCATAAACCTATGTATTCAGTTTATGATACCCGCCTTATAGCGGGTGGGTTTCCCCATTCAGAAATCTCCGGATCACAGGATATTTGCCGCCTCCCCGGAGCTTATCGCAGGCTATTACGTCTTTCATCGCCTCTGACTGCCAAGGCATCCACCACATGCACTTAATTACTTGACTATACAACCCCAAACAGTCGTTTGATCCTACAAGTAGATCAACCAACATTACAGTTTAGAGCTTCGTGAACTTAATCACTGTACAGCTTCAATTAGATTCATATACCAAAACGCTTGATTCAGTTAATTTCGCTAGTAACTCATTTCATTCAACTTTCACAATTGCTTGTTAGGTTAAATCAAACGAGTATGAACAAATTATTTCAACTCAAATATATTCTGTTAATGATTTTTCCAGCCTTCGTCAGGTCAGGAAACTGTGATAAATCACAGAGCTTAATAACAATGAAGCGAATCATACGCCACTTTGTTGCTAAGCTCTATAACCTAAACACTTGATCGCTTAAGGACTAAGCTAACAATCGTTTGATTGTTTATTTTAGCTTCGTTCTTTATACATTGCGTAGCAATGTATGGTGGAGACTAGGAGAGTCGAACTCCTGACCTCCTGCGTGCAAAGCAGGCGCTCTACCAACTAAGCTAAGTCCCCAGCTTATCAATAAGTCAATGTTTCTGATTCTCTGTTTGCTTCCGTATTTTATTCAAATACTTCGTTAGTCAGAATGGTGGGTCTGACAAGACTTGAACTTGTGACCCCACGCTTATCAAGCGTGTGCTCTAACCAACTGAGCTACAGACCCTCAGATACATCGTCATGAAGAACAACTTGTTGTGGATTCTTACCAATCGTCAATCTTTCGTTAAGGAGGTGATCCAGCCGCAGGTTCCCCTACGGCTACCTTGTTACGACTTCACCCCAGTCATCGGCCACACCGTGGTAAGCGTCCTCCTTACGGTTAGACTACCTACTTCTGGTGCAACAAACTCCCATGGTGTGACGGGCGGTGTGTACAAGGCCCGGGAACGTATTCACCGCGGCATTCTGATCCGCGATTACTAGCGATTCCGACTTCATGGAGTCGAGTTGCAGACTCCAATCCGGACTACGATCGGCTTTTTGAGATTAGCATCTCCTCGCGGAGTAGCAACCCTTTGTACCGACCATTGTAGCACGTGTGTAGCCCTGGTCGTAAGGGCCATGATGACTTGACGTCGTCCCCGCCTTCCTCCAGTTTGTCACTGGCAGTATCCTTAAAGTTCCCGGCTTAACCCGATGGCAAATAAGGAAAAGGGTTGCGCTCGTTGCGGGACTTAACCCAACATCTCACGACACGAGCTGACGACAGCCATGCAGCACCTGTATGTAAGTTCCCGAAGGCACCAATCCATCTCTGGAAAGTTCTTACTATGTCAAGACCAGGTAAGGTTCTTCGCGTTGCATCGAATTAAACCACATGCTCCACCGCTTGTGCGGGCCCCCGTCAATTCATTTGAGTTTTAGTCTTGCGACCGTACTCCCCAGGCGGTCTACTTATCGCGTTAGCTGCGCCACTAAAGCCTCAAAGGCCCCAACGGCTAGTAGACATCGTTTACGGCATGGACTACCAGGGTATCTAATCCTGTTTGCTCCCCATGCTTTCGTGCCTCAGCGTCAGTATTAGGCCAGATGGCTGCCTTCGCCATCGGTATTCCTCCAGATCTCTACGCATTTCACCGCTACACCTGGAATTCTACCATCCTCTCCCATACTCTAGCTTCCCAGTATCGAATGCAATTCCCAAGTTAAGCTCGGGGATTTCACATCCGACTTAAAAAGCCGCCTACGCACGCTTTACGCCCAGTAAATCCGATTAACGCTCGCACCCTCTGTATTACCGCGGCTGCTGGCACAGAGTTAGCCGGTGCTTATTCTGCGAGTAACGTCCACTATCTCTAGGTATTAACCAAAGTAGCCTCCTCCTCGCTTAAAGTGCTTTACAACCAAAAGGCCTTCTTCACACACGCGGCATGGCTGGATCAGGGTTCCCCCCATTGTCCAATATTCCCCACTGCTGCCTCCCGTAGGAGTCTGGGCCGTGTCTCAGTCCCAGTGTGGCGGATCATCCTCTCAGACCCGCTACAGATCGTCGCCTTGGTAGGCCTTTACCCCACCAACTAGCTAATCCGACTTAGGCTCATCTATTAGCGCAAGGTCCGAAGATCCCCTGCTTTCTCCCGTAGGACGTATGCGGTATTAGCATCCCTTTCGAAATGTTGTCCCCCACTAATAGGCAGATTCCTAAGCATTACTCACCCGTCCGCCGCTAGAAATCGGTAGCAAGCTACCTATTCCCGCTCGACTTGCATGTGTTAAGCCTGCCGCCAGCGTTCAATCTGAGCCATGATCAAACTCTTCAGTTTAAAATCAATAGTACATATAGTGTACCAATCTTGGCTCATCAATTACTGACAAAAATTTGCTCAAATAAACTTCGAGTAATTTCTACCATCAATCAATGAAAATAATTTCGATCGATCAATCAGTAAAAATCCACACAAGTTGTTCTTCATAATCTCTTAATGATCTT
>NZ_VPDZ01000037.1:0-5083 GCF_013417465.1 Acinetobacter sp. YH12251
TAGACAAAATGACACCAAATGAGTTTTACTATGATCAGCTACCCCAACAAAACAAGGTGGCTTAACTAGAGCGGAATATCACTTATAAATACGCTTTTAGTTGTTCAAACATGTGGGACCACCTCTTATAGATTCCTGATTTTTCATTAGAAGTATCGCCCAATATCAGTTGATTGATAATATCTAAATCTTGAACTGTTTTTTCAGTTTGATGTACACACATATTTTTTTCCTCACGATAAGCGAATTATAGTTATTTGGTTTATAAGGATTAATTTCATAACTTACTCTACGGCTTATATATTCAATTAGCAAACCTATCGAGCATCTTTACGACATTAGTTGTCGTCCAACTATTTTTTATTGAACCTACAGCCCTTCAATTGAAATTATTCTGTGTTAGCATTTAATAGAAAATTAAACAAATCTTTTAAACACTTTACTTCACTTATTAGCTAGATATTTATGTACTTTTCAAATCTAAATTGAGTTTGAGTCATACATATACATGCATTCTTCAACGAAACGTTTTCCAAATGGACCTTTTATGATTTATCAATATTATCAAGAAATTAGAGATTATAACTTTTCCGAAAATCAAATTTTAGTATTTGGCTGTCATGAATTAGGTAAGCATTACTCTGGATATGCACAAACAGCTCTACATCATTTTGGTGCAAAACTAGGTCAAGGCGAAGGAAGACAAGGCCAGTCTTATGGCATTCCAACCATTGCTAAAAATGGGAAAGTATTGGATTTAAATCTTATTCAAAACTATATCAATAACTTTAAGCAATATGCCAAAAACCATCCTCATCTTAAGTTCTATCTCACTGAAATTGGCTGTGGGTTTGCCAATTTCAGAGTAAATCAAATTGGCCCTTTATTTAAAAATTCACCGACCAATATTTATTTTCCACGTAGCTTTGTTCCATTCTTAGAAGATTTAACGGTATTTTCTGTAGAAGATATTGAACACGTGTGGAAAGCGGACGATACTCACATTGAGTTGCCTTTAAACACTGGAACAACTGTACGTTTGAAGCTAGATCACCATCAGCGGTTAAACATGCAACCAAATGTATGGGAAAAATTCAATACCAATCAAAATATTCAATATTTTACACTTAAAGAACATCAGTTTAATCAACTCGATCAAGCGATTGAAAATTTTAGAAAGGAAGAAGCTTTATTATTTTCTAAACTGATGTGAACACCAGTATTTTTTAAGCCTTATTTTCTGCTTATAGATCATCGTTATTTGTGAACGATGATCTATAAGCTAATTAAAGGGTAAATTAATTACACATAATTAAGCAGCGGCAGTCATCAGGATAATGGAATGGCTAATTGTTTTTGATCGCTAATTAGAGCCTGTAAATCACATCCCTATTGGGTTACAACTTTTCCATACCTTTGCCAATGTTATCCATGCCTTACTTTCTTTTGTCCAAATGCGACGACATAACTCCGTTAGATCATCAAATTGTTGATCGACCTCCAGAGATACGCCATATTCCCAATGTCCTTCATAAACCCGTGCTTTGGCTAACTCGAATATTCGATCTGCCAAAGCAACATGTTCTTCCACAAATTGTTGTTCTATAATTTCATCATGTGCAAATTTTTGCAAACACGCTTCGGATTGTATGATTAAATCTTCTGTTTCCCCAATCCATAAGGCAAAGCATCGATCTGCGCTTAAACAATCAATAAGTTGTTTAAAGTTTTCAAGTTTCGTCTTAAATGCAAGATTCGCTTTTATTAATGATTCGAGGTATATGAATCGCTCTTCAAATGCATAAGGGTCAATATTTAATGTATCTAAGTAATCTTTAGATTTACGGTGTAGTCCAATTGGTCTCATTTTCCCTCTCATTTTCTGTATATACGACACAGTTAATTGAAATTATTTATTTCACATCTATGGAAATGCTATTCAATTTGAATAGCCAATCTAAAGTAATAAACCATCACTTGTATTTTTAATCGTAAACTTTTCACACATTATTATATTGAAACAGCTACAACTAAATCACCCTCTCTCTTTTTGACATAAATGTTCGTTGGATTCTGCTCACCATTTTTAACAACTAAAAACTTCTGTAAATCTGTAAGTCCATTCGCAACACTTATAAAGTCCTTTTGGGCATTAAAATAGACATTTCGTTGTGACAATTTATGACTCTCAAATAATCTCCAATAGCCAAGCCCCTGATCGAGCTGAATATCAAATATAGTCCCCGAGTCAAAAGTTATAGTTAAATTTCGCTTGTGATACAGAGCCTTACCATTATCATAGGTCATTAAATCTATTTCTTTTTGGGATATATCTAAATTATCAGTTAATAGTTTTTCAAAAACCTTCTCAAATTGTTTCACACTATGGTAATCATGATGAAGGATCGTTGGTAAATCTTTTGTCTCATCTTCAGAAATAACTGTCTTAATCTTCAACTGACCAATATTTCCAACTTGATCCTCAAGCCCCTTTAACCAACTAACAATTAACAACATATTGCTAGCTGACTTGATATAACGATCTGAATACTCAATACTTTTTATAGTTTCATTCCGGCAAATTTCTCCGAACTCACTAGTACTTTCAGCAACCAAATTCCAGAACTTACGACCAAAGCTACATAAATCAACATTCAATTGATCAAGAAGATCTAATCCCACAATCGAGCTTTGATTTTTTTCCACTAAAGTTGGTAATGTTATGACTTTCTCACTCAGTAACTTATAAGTTTCACTAACTCCAACTATGGCATTTGTATTCAACCACTCTTCATTTGGTATACGACTATTCATATCAGGACTAACAACTGTAACAATACGATCTGTCAAATATAGTTGTGCCACAATAGATTGATGAATATTGTCACCTTCGACAAATTGTACATTAAAGTGTGTTTGTAAAAATTTCAGCTCAGCCAAATATGCTTTAGAATCTATGATAGTTTGTGGTAGAGAAATATCGATTTCTAAACTTGTATCCTCTGCCCATCTAGCAATTGTTTTTTTAACACTAGGAGATAACAACTCCCAACTATCAGATTCTCCACCCCAATTCAAAATTAGTTTCTTAGCACCTAATGATACATGGTGTTCAATGCATTCTTTCAAGCTATATGGCCAATATTGTGCACCAGAGAAGAATGACAATTCTTCAGTAGAAATAAAGTTTTTATAGTTTGCACCTAACCACTTTTTAGCATCATGACGATTTAACAAACTGTAATGATGTCGTGACTGTGAATCCAAAAGACAATGAGCACATACAGACTCACAATATTTCGGACATTCAAGTTCATCGATCATACTAGATAATAACGACTCAATGTGACGAGGAGCTGAACTCGCAAATCCTGCTCCACCACTAATGACGTCATACACCTGAATAGCTGTAATCTGATGATTACCATCTAATAATATTGGACGTTTACCATATCCCAATTCATTAGCTGATATACCTAACTTTTTCGCTAATGCTTTTCTGAAAGCCACAGCCAAAGTAAATGCTATACTTTCATTTTCTTTACTATCTGTAAGATATTCATTACGTTCAGGGTGATGTAACACCAATTCAAAGATATCTGTAGTCATATAGCTACCTAGATGTAAATCTTTGATTAAACGCTCACTGCCTTCACAGAACTTTCTTTGCCCATTTTCTCGATCATGTTTAGATGGTTTTAATGGATAATGTTTCTGCTCTGGTGAAAGAGACAATGGAAATTTTTCCTTTTCCTTTTGGGATTCTGCTCGACCACATTCAAGGCACACAGCATAACCATGCCCATATAAACCTGAACTATAATTAAATACATGCCCCGATGTATCGGCAACCATAAATCCTAAGGCACTATTCGGCAAGCTTAATCTTGCCCCCTTTCCAGCGATCCAAGGGGTTTGGACAGGTATGAAAGTTTGTGTTGTTACATCATTACTAGGTTCTTCATAAAAATCATGAACGAAACCAGTTGGCTGCAGAACTTTACGTTGCTCATTTATGCGAATTTTTTCACCGCAACTTGGATTATCACAGTAAACATTATTAATATCGACTGCACTATCTGTATTAAATCCATTTTGACCGCAATGTACACAGCGCCATGCCAAATCAAATTTCTGTGCTTCTTTTGCATCAGAACTATGAATATTATGCCAAGCTAATGATATCCCTTTGGATTTAAAAACCCTTCCGTCCAATACAATTTCTGAACCCGGCGCATATTCTCGAATAGCGACAGCTAAATTTCGACTTGGCATATCACGTAATAAAGACACATTATCTTCTCTAGACTTTCGTTGCTTTTCAGCATCTCTATCTTGCTTTTGACGTATGTAGTCAATGACATTGGTCGTTTCAAATGATGCAATATCAGTTGGGAAGCCATACCCTGGTAGAAAGCATTTAGCAGCAAGTTCTCTTAATAAATATTCATCACAGAGTCTACGCATTTCAATATTTAATCTATAAGCGTAAGCACTACCTTTCACTGCTTCACTTATCTGTATTTCAAGACGCTTGTATTCCTTTAACCATTGATCACGCATTTCAGATATTTTTTGGATAGTGTTCCCTAAAATACTTTCAACGGAATCAAAAGATAAATCGGTACCTTTGATTAATTTTTCTAGCGCATAAGAATATGTATAAATATTGGCTTTTAACCAATTAATAAATCGATTGCAAACAGAAATATCTTCGTCACCATTTGCTAAATAAAACCACTTCAAATTTAATTTAGTTTTTTCAGCATCTGTATTTCCAATCTCATTTTTTAAAAAGAATGAGAGATACATGGAATTGACATGCCTTTGGATCAATCTCTTGGAGTTTAAAGCGACATAAGGTGCCGGGATACTAGTTTCAAAAGCCCATTTAGGGTTATGAAATACTTGTTGATCATGTGGATTCGACTTACAGATTGTGTAAGAAAGTGCTCTTGATGTGTGCTTAAAAAACAGGAGGGTTTAACTTGGTAAACTATACATACTCATTAGGAGTTTACCATGAGCAAGAAACAGAAGACTTACACCGCAGAATTTAAAGCTGAAGCCATAAAAGCCATTG
>NZ_VPDZ01000038.1:0-4295 GCF_013417465.1 Acinetobacter sp. YH12251
GTAAATTTTCAGCGTTGCTGGCTCCCCGTCAGCCGGATTGGGTTGCATCGCAGGGGTGTCGAAAGAGTCAACTGCGGTCCAAAGCTGTTGGACTTGGGTGAAAAGGGCGTTTATTCTTCCTATACGTCGATCGATTGAATGAAGGACATATACAATCATTTCTCCGACATTTGGTTATGGAGCGAAAAGTTTCAATATCTTATCAAAACCAGGCAATCAATGCGATTAAGTTTTATTACGAACGTGTTTTGGGTGGACAACGGAAAACATATTTCATCGAAAGACCAAAAAAAGAAAAAACACTTCCTGTTGTGATGAGTGAAGAAGAAACCATTCGGGTACTACGCGCTATTGAAAACGTGAAACACAAGGCTATTCTGATGACTATTTATTCGGCAGGTTTGCGCATTTCTGAATGTATAAACCTGAAAATAAAAGACATTGACTCCAAGCGCATGCAAATTCGTATAGAACAGTCAAAAGGAAAAAGAGATCGTTATACCATTTTATCTGAGAAAACATTAATTATTTTAAGAACATACTTTATGGAATATAAACCAAAAGATTATTTATTTGAAGGTCAAAAAGGTGGCGCATACTCAAGCCGAAGTATTCAAAACATTTTTAAAGCAGCTGTTTTAAAAGCAAAGATTCAAAAGGAAGTTACTGTACATACCTTACGACATAGCTTTGCAACGCATTTGCTTGAGAATGGTACGAGTTTACGTTATATTCAATCGTTGTTAGGTCATTCAAGCAGTAAAACAACTGAGGTTTATACACATATTACCACCAAGGGAATGGAACAATTAAAAAGTCCGATGGATTTGTTAGATATATAGAAAGGATTTGTATATTTGAGCAAAACTTAACAAAAAGCACTATGAATATAAATCCTTTTGAGAGAGTAGAAACGAACGGTAAACGGTTGAAAACGGATTTGTCACTGATAATGAAAGGTTTAGCAAAATAAGATATAGTGGATATATACGCCATTTGGCGTATAGCCACTTGTTATGTGCCATTTTTGAATGACAATGCGAATAGATACAGACAAACAAATGAATTTACTTAGTGATAAGAACGTTGCAATAATTGGTGGTGGACCCGTTGGACTGACTATGGCAAAATTATTACAGCAAAACGGCATAGACGTTTCAGTTTACGAAAGAGACAACGACCGAGAGGCAAGAATTTTTGGTGGAACCCTTGACCTACACAAAGGTTCAGGTCAGGAAGCAATGAAAAAAGCGGGATTGTTACAAACTTATTATGACTTAGCCTTACCAATGGGTGTAAATATTGCTGATGAAAAAGGCAATATTTTATCCACAAAAAATGTAAAGCCCGAAAATCGATTTGACAATCCTGAAATAAACAGAAATGACTTAAGGGCTATCTTGTTGAATAGTTTAGAAAACGACACGGTTATTTGGGATAGAAAACTTGTTATGCTTGAACCTGGTAAGAAGAAGTGGACACTAACTTTTGAGAATAAACCGAGTGAAACAGCAGATTTGGTTATTCTTGCCAATGGTGGAATGTCGAAAATAAGGAGCTTTGTTACCGACACGCAAGTTGAAGAAACCGGTACTTTCAACATCCAAGCTGATATTCTTCAACCGGAAATAAACTGTCCCGGATTTTTTCAGCTATGCAACGGCAACCGATTAATGGCGGGACATCAGGGCATTTTATTGTTTGCCAATCCCAATAATAATGGTGCATTGTATTTAGGAATTAGTTTTAAAACGCCCGATGAATGGAAAAATAAAATTCCCTTAGATTTTCAGGACAGAAACAGCGTTGCCGATTTTTTATTGAAAAGATTTTCCAAATGGAGTGAAGTTTACAAACAATTAATACGTTCGGTATCAACATTTCAATGCTTGCCCACAAGGAAATTTCCTTTGAACAATGATTGGAAAAGTAACCGTCCATTACCCATAACAATGATTGGCGATGCTGCTCATTTGATGTCGCCTTTTGCAGGACAGGGTGTAAATACGGGATTATTGGATGCTTTGATATTGTCTGAAAACCTTACAAACGGAGAATTTACAAGTATTGAAAATGCCATCGAAAACTACGAACAACAAATGTTTGTTTATGCAAAAGATACGCAGGACGAATCGACAGAAAACGAAACCGAAATGTTTAGTCCCAATTTTTCGTTTCAAAAATTATTGAATCTATAAACAGTAAGAAAAAACGGCTACTAACAAGCAGTTTTGCAATAGTGGGGCAGAAGTGCAAAATTGAACTTGTGTGCTTCTATCAACTTTTGTACATTAGCTGCCAGTTTAAGATGGGTGCATTTGAGTATGCCCAAAGGAGCCCGCAAGTATGCGCAGGACGAAGCCAGTAGCCGCGCCGATGGTGGCGCGGGTCTATCTGCGCGTCAGCACCGACGCGCAGGACTTGGAACGCCAAGAGGCGATCACTACGGCCGCGAAGGCCGCCGGCTACTACGTCGCCGGCATCTACCGTGAGAAGGCATCCGGCGCACGCGCCGACCGGCCTGAGCTGCTGCGCATGATCGGCGACCTACAGCCCGGCGAGGTGGTCATTGCCGAGAAGATCGACCGCATCAGCCGCCTACCTTTGCCCGAGGCCGAGCGCCTGGTGGCCTCGATACAGGCCAAAGGCGCACGCCTGGCCGTCCCTGGCGTGGTCGATCTATCCGACCTGGCGGCCGAGGCCCAGGGCGTCGCCAAGATCGTGCTGGAAGCCGTGCAGATCATGCTTTTTCGCCTGGCCTTGCAGATGGCCCGCGACGACTACGAGGACAGGCGCGAACGCCAGCGCCAAGGCATTGAGTTGGCCCGCCAGGCCGGGCGGTACAAGGGCCGCCGTGCTGATCCGAAGCGCCGCGCCCAAGTTGTCGCGCTGCGCAAGTCCGGCTACAGCATCAACAAGACCGCCGAGCTGGCCGGGTACAGTGCGGCCCAGGTGAAACGGATATGGGCCGAGGTCAGCCAGGCCGAAGCGAAGCAGCACGGCGCGTTCGTGGAGGACGCATTGACGGAAGCCGATGCCCTGGCCGCTGTCGGCCAGGATGAGCGCCAGGAGGAAAGGGCATGAAGAAGCCGAACCAAGACGACGAGCCGTTTTTCATCACCGAGGAGATTGCGGCCGAAATGATCGCCGGCGGCTATGAGTTCGAGCTGCCGCCCATTCCTTGCACCATCCGCCTACGCGACGTGCTGGAGCGCATGACCGATGCTGAGCTAGCATTGCAGCCGGGCGAGATCGCCGACCAGGAGCGTGAACGCTGCCGGCGCAAGCCGTGTTCAACCTCATGATCTGGTCATGGTATTTTTCATGGCACTGAGCCTGATAGTTCTTGCAAATTGTTGTCACTAAAGGGTTTTGTGTGCTTGTTTACAATCGAGTGGGAGTGACGGGCACTGGCTGGCAATGTCTAGCAACGGCAGGCATTTCGGCTGAGGGTAAAAGAACTTTCCGCTAAGCGATAGACTGTATGTAAACACAGTATTGCAAGGACGCGGAACATGCCTCATGTGGCGGCCAGCCGGGATCGGGATACTGGTCGTTACCAGAGCCACCGACCCGAGCAAACCCTTCTCTATCAGATCGTTGACGAGTATTACCCGGCATTCGCTGCGCTTATGGCAGAGCAGGGAAAGGAATTGCCGGGCTATGTGCAACGGGAATTTGAAGAATTTCTCCAATGCGGGCGGCTGGAGCATGGCTTTCTACGGGTTCGCTGCGAGTCTTGCCACGCCGAGCACCTGGTCGCTTTCAGCTGTAAGCGTCGCGGTTTCTGCCCGAGCTGTGGGGCGCGGCGGATGGCCGAAAGTGCCGCCTTGCTGGTTGATGAAGTACTGCCTGAACAACCCATGCGTCAGTGGGTGTTGAGCTTCCCGTTTCAGCTGCGTTTCCTGTTTGCCAGCCGGCCCGAGATCATGGGGTGGGTGCTGGGCATCGTTTACCGCGTCATTGCCACGCACCTGGTCAAGAAAGCGGGCCATACCCACCAAGTGGCCAAGACGGGCGCGGTCACCCTGATCCAGCGTTTTGGATCGGCGCTCAATCTGAATGTTCACTTCCACATGCTGTTTCTCGACGGTGTGTATGTCGAGCAATCCCACGGCTCAGCGCGTTTCCGCTGGGTCAAGGCGCCGACCAGCCCAGAGCTCACCCAGCTGACGCACACCATCGCCCACCGGGTGGGTCGCTATCTGGAACGGCAAGGCCTGCTGGAACGGGATGTCGAAAACAGCTATCTGGCCTCGGATGCGGTGGATGACGACCCGATGACACCCCTGCTG
>NZ_VPDZ01000039.1:0-4216 GCF_013417465.1 Acinetobacter sp. YH12251
ACACCACTTAAAGCAAAAATCGGCAAATACACCACCAAAATAATAAGCTGACCAAAAATAAGAGGACGACGTGCTTGGCGGGCAGCCAGAAAAACTTCCTTAAAGCGTTCACTTTGTGTGAGAGGTCGTTTTAACAGTTGCTGTGTATGGGCTAAACGCCGGATACAGTTTTCGACAATCACCACAGCACCATCGACAATGATGCCGAAATCGAGTGCACCTAAACTCATCAGATTGGCACTGATATTTTTCTGTGCCATCCCGGTTAAGGTAAACAGCATAGAGAGTGGAATGACACAGGCAGTAATCAAGGCAGCACGGATATTCCCTAAAAACAGGAACAGAATGATGATGACCAGGATTGCTCCCTCTACCAAGTTTTTCTGAACGGTTTTAATCGCCTTCTCAACCAAGGTAGTACGGTCGTACACTGTTTCAATCACTACCCCTTTAGGCAAACTATTCTGAATATCTTGAAGCTTGGCATCCACAGCTTTAGAAACAGTCCGGCTATTTCCACCCATCGCCATCATGGCAACCCCTAAAACGGTTTCTTTGCCGTTATAGGTTGCCCCACCGGTTCTTAAATCATGCCCAATAGAGACTTGCGCAATATCACCAACCCGAATTGGGCTGCCATTTGGGCTACCCAGCATGGTGTTCTCAATATCAGAAAGCCCATTGAATGCACCCGGTACACGTACCGTCAGTTGCTGACCATTGTCTTCAATATAACCTGCACCTCGGTTCTCATTATTTTGCGCTAAAGCCTGTTGCAGTTGTTCTAATGAGATATTCAGTTGCTGCATCCGGTTTAAATCGGGAGAGACCACATAGGTTTTTTCAAAACCACCAATACTGTTGACCTCTGCAACTCCCTTAACACGTTGCAGTTGAGGACGCACAATCCAGTCCTGAATCTCACGCAAATCCATCGGCGTGTATGCAGTTCCATCCGGCTTTTTCGCATTCGGATCTGCCTTCAGTACCCATTGATAAATCTCACCGAGACCCGTAGAAACGGGGGACATCGTCGGTGCGATTTGTGCAGGCAACTCAGATTGCGCCTCCTGTATCCGTTGGTTAATCTGCTGACGGGCCCAATAAATATCAGTCCCATCTTTAAAGACAATGGTGACTTGAGAGAGTCCATAACGGGATATGGAACGGGTAAGCTCCAGATCCGGAATGCCAGCCATGGCATTTTCAATGGGATAGGTAATCCGCTGTTCGACTTCAAGCGCAGTAAAACCCTTGGCTTGAGTATTAATCTGGACTTGGGTATTGGTAATATCGGGTACAGCATCAATCGGGAGTTTCTGATAGCTATACACCCCGACCGCAATCCAGGTACAGACAAAGAGCAACACCCAAATCGCATTTTGTATGGAAAACTGAATGATTCGTTCGAATAAACCTTCTGGTTTTGGCAGATCAGAATTAATGTTCATGGCCTGCCTCGTCTTTTTCTAATTCAGATTTCAACAAGAAACTGCCTTGAGCGATATACTTCTGCCCTTCAGTCAGCCCAGAAATCACTTCAAGCCATTGTCCATCACTTGAAGCCTGCCCCAATTGCACTTTCTGTGCTTTTAAGTGGACTTGACCTTTTTGTTCTGAATCTACGATGAAAATACTGTCTTCACCTTCAATACTTTGCAGCGCAGACTTTTGAATCCGAAGGGCTGATTTTGCTGTAGCTTCCGGAATCAACACTCTCACTAGCACATTAGAACGCAACTCAGTAGCTTGCGCATCGAGTTTTGCGCGCACCACCAGACGCCCTGTTTGTACATCTGCCTGAGAGGTTAAGCTTTGTACAGTAGCTTTATAGATTTGATCTGAATCATTCACTTTAAAGTCAATTTTTTGCCCGGCTTGCAGTTGACCTGAGAATTGATTCGGCAAATTAAACTCAAGCCATAAATCTTTCAGCTGTTCAATGACAAAGAGCTGATTAGCCAGTTGCACATTTTCACCGACCACAATATCTTTTTGACTGATCACCCCAGAGATCGGTGCTTTAATCAGAAAACGCCCATTGTTATTGCCACTTGCACCTAATGCATTTAAACGTGCTTGTGAGGACTGGACAGTAATCTGCGCTTGACGGTAGGCATTTTCGGCACGCTGGTAATCCTGTTTGGCAGAAATCCCCTGTGACCAGAGTTGCTGTTCGCGCTGGTAATCTTTACGGGCCAAATCCAGATTCACCTGTGCCATACGCAGATTTGCCTGTTGGTCGATCAGTTCAGGCACGATTAGTACAGCCAGCGTTTGTCCTTTTTGCACGCTCTGTCCTAAAGCCACATTGACCTGCTCGACATGACCACTAAAATTAGGCGATATATGCGCTTGTTGATCGGTATTCACCACCAATTTACCTGGCAGGGTTGTCAGCTTTTCAACCAATCCTGTGGATGCAACAGCAACTTTTAAACCTTGTTCAACCATTTGTTGGCTGGTCAGTTGTATTTCGCCTTCTTCAGCATGTCCTTCTTCAGAACTATCTTCATCAGAATGTTCGGCATTTCCCTCATCATGACCATGCCCCTCAGATTCAGTTTTTTTTGAACTTAACCAAATAACCAGACTGACCAAGACCGTAATCAGAATCAAAATTGCAATCATGAGAGACTGGGATATTTTTCCGTTTTGCTTGGCGTTCATTTTATCGTGCTCCCCCATTGATTAAATTTTGCGATGCTTCGACTGCCTTTTTATTCAGTTGTGTATAGGCATCCGAACGGCTAATTTCTTCATAACTTGTGCCAATACTGAGTGCCTCAGCTGCGAGGGCAGTTTGCCAAGCTTGACGTAGAATTTGTAATTGACCCAATCGAAGATTCTGCAGTTGGGTGGTTGCTTGCTGAACGTCGGTAATGGACAGTTTCCCTGCCTGAAACCCTTGTAAAGTACGGCTCTGAACTTTGGTCGCCAAAGTAACTTGTGCTGTTGTGGCATCGAACTGGCTACGTAAACCTTTGAGCTGATGCATGCTGTTGGCAATATTGAGTATTTGTTGCTTCAGCTCACGCTGCTGCTGTTGGTTCAGCAATATTTGCTGTTGCTGGACCATCGGGATCGCATATTGCTGGCGGTTGAAAATATTCAGTGGAATAGCCACGCCGATTGCCAAAGTCGTATCGTTGCTTTCATTAGGGGTTTTGCTACGTTTCATGCCTACATTTAAAGTCGGATTGGGACGTGCCTGAATTCTTAAATTTTCAATTTGATGATCCGATTGCTGAATGTTCAAGGCATAGAATTTTTCTAGCCACCCTTCAGCAATATACCGTTGCACAGTTTGGAGACTTTGCTCTGGCCAAGGGATAGCGGTTTTATTCAATTGAAGATGTGAAGATGTTTCTCCCCCCCACAAATTAGACAGCTGACGACCGGCAGCTTGTTTATTCAGCATCGCTTGCTGATAAAGTCGTTGGATTTCTAGCGCTTCAATTTGGGTACGCTCAAAATCAACCAGGGCAATACTGCCTGCCTGATAGCGTTTCTGGGCACTGTCCAGATTGGCTTTACTTGTTTTTAACTGTACTGAATAAGCAGACTGCTCAACCTCAGCAAGTGCAAATTGCGACCATGCAAATTTAACAATCAGTTGGCTTTGTGCCTTCCATAATTGCTGTTGCAATTGGATTTGTTGATTCGAGGTATTGGCAATCACCCGGTTCAGCTTACGCTGACCAAATAGATCTAGAGGTTGACTAACGCCAACATTGAATTCCTGTTCTTGACCTGAGCCAAAGCCAGACTGTTCTAAACTTATACTTGGATTCTGCCATAACCGACTTTGCTGAATATTCAATTCAGATATTTGCTGAACTTGTTGCCACAGCTTGTCTTGAGTCTGGTAACTTTGTACTTTTGCTAAAGCGGATTCAAAGCTGGTAACGTTTTCAGCATAGCTATATTGCATAGCCGCTGCACATATACAAGCAACCAAGCTATGACGCAAGAGTATAATTGATTGTGAAGACATGATTTTTCCCACTTATTTAAATAATAAAAGTGGTGGGAATGTTTTAGGCTACCCCACCATGAGCGGGGAAAATTTGGGAGGTGGGCTTTGTTGAAACAGGTCAGGAGCCTGATAGCTGTTTTTCCAATGAAATTGTGGATTCACTTTAACTTCAGAGCTTGGATGAAACACATCTACTTTTTCATTTTGTACAATCAAATGCGTCATCGATGGTAGATG
>NZ_VPDZ01000040.1:0-4135 GCF_013417465.1 Acinetobacter sp. YH12251
TGGCTTTTATGGCTTCAGCTTTAAATTCTGCGGTGTAAGTCTTCTGTTTCTTGCTCATGGTAAACTCCTAATGAGTATGTATAGTTTACCAAGTTAAACCCTCCTGTTTTTTAAGCACACATCAGTAGATTTAAATAAATATCTTGGTACATGGCATGAAATTGCACGTAAGCCGCTATATTTCCAGAACAAATGTGATTACAACGTCACTGCTAAATATTCTTTAAATGAAAATGGTAACGTGAAAGTATATAATAGTTGCTATAGTGCAGACGGCAAACTTAACCAATCAATTGGTGAAGCATATGTTCAGAATGCGCCAGCCAACTCGAAACTTAAAGTGAGCTTTTTACCAAAAGCAATTCGTTGGTTGCCAGTAGGCCGTGGTGATTATTGGGTTCTAAAAATTGATGATGACTATCAAACTGCATTAGTTGGGTCACCAAATAAAAAATATCTTTGGGTACTCAGCAGAACTGCTAACCCTGACCAGGCCACAGTTGATGAATACTTAGATTATGCAAAATCCATCGGTTTTGATTTATCAGATCTGATTAAGACTAAGCATAAGTAATAATCCAATAAGTCCCCATCATGGGGACTTATTTCTAAATAATACAATGTAATTTATCTGGCCATGAACGTAAGAATATAAGGCCCTTTGTATCCCTTCTATTTCAATCCCTGATATCAGCGTCTATTTACGATAGGCTGAATGCTCACTCACATTGAAATAGGATAATATTCTAATGACTACTATTAATGTTGAAAATATTAAGAGCCATGCAGATGTAATTGCTTCATGTGGGACTAAAGTTGGTGAAGTAGACCACTTGCAAGGTTCGGATCAAATTAAACTGACTAAGCATGGTGATGGTCATCACCACTTAATTCCAGTTTCATGGGTTGGTGAAATTACAGACAATAAAATTGTACTGACTAAAGACTCTCAAGAAGTTAAAGATAATTGGATTGAAGCTTAAAACCCTAATCCAAAAAAACCCTCTTAATGAGGGTTTTTTCATATCTGCTGTAATAATCATTCGAGTAAGTTAGTCTTTATCTAATGTGTGAGGTGTTGTCGTCTCTTCATTTTCATTACTGTCTTTTTGCTGGCAACCTACCAGCCCAATTACTAGTACTACGCTTATAATTGCTAACGCTTTCATACTTAGGCCTATATATTTGCTAAACCTCTACACTAACAAAGTATGACGGTTACTGTGTAAATTTATGAAATATCATTTATGAGATAAATAATAAGAAAGTCTTTAAATAAAGTTTTTCATATATTAATGATTGTCTAGATTATGAAGTTATCCCTACATTCAAATAATTATCTTTCACCCAGGCCAATAATTCTTGTGCTGCTGCAAGACGTATGGCGTCTTTTTCCTCGGCCTGATCAATCAGATCTGAAGGTGGGAATGGTCTAAAGTATTCCATAAGTTTAGCTCCTATTATTGAGCGTGACTTAATCCTGCTCTAGCTTTGACGATGATTTTTTGAATTTCTTCCCGTCGTTGTTTCTTCTTTTCATGGTAAATCCACACAGAAGAAATCAACACACTTATAATTAGTCCGCCAATCAGTACTTGTAGTCTTGTAAAGATCATTTTTATTGCTCTTATCATGAAGTTTTCATTTTTAATTAAGCATTTAAATATTAAAACTTAATGGCAATTAATGACAAAAACCCGCCTTTGAAAGACGGGTCAATACATAATATGTTGAGTAAATATTTTTTAGAGAATTTGGATATTGCTGGCTTGCTTGCCTTTCTTACCATTCGTAATTTCAAACATTACACGCTGACCTTCCTCTAGTACTTTATAGCCATCGATTCGTACTTCACTATAGTGTGCAAATAATTCTTCACCAGTATCGGAAGCAATAAATCCAAAACCTTTTGTACCGTTGAACCACTTCACTGTACCGTTTGTTAAATTAGACATTCATATTCCCTTTAAGTAATTATCAGTTTAGAAATTGCTGTAAATATTGATTAATTAACAAGCATATTCAATATAACCAATAATCCTTAAATATGAGGATACAACTGTTAGATCTATGTGAATCAAGTTCTTGTTTTATTTCGCAATTACGCACAAAAGTGATAAATTTCTCTCATATTAAGGTAATAATCAGATATAGATTGTAATATTCGATCATTCACACTTTCCATAAATTGAATGAAAAAAGCCCCACATATACATGTGGGGCTTCACCCAATTCATTTGCGCTGATATGAGCCAGTAAATTATAAAGCACTTTAATCAAAATATGCATTCAAAATATATCTTTAAAGCTAATTAATATAAACTATCGATTCAACTGCGTGTATGCCCATTTTAAAAATTTATCTTTATCATGAAAGTTTGGTACATTGATTAAGTGAATAAAACTCACTGCTCCAAATTTACCCGCAATCTTTTTAGGATCAACAATTTCAAAATCATTGTCATTACCTAAATTCAGTTCTTTAAAAAACTCAAGAACCTTGTTATGCAAACCTTGCTGTGAATGTTCAGTTCGCTCTATTAGAAAATCATAAATCTGGCTTAAAACATGTAATTCAAAATTTTTATTCATGACTTTCTTCTCATAATTGTTAAGGTTGAAATCCAAAACTAACGGATATTATGAGAAAGTTAAAGTAATCAAACATCCTGAAACAATAAGCTTTGAAATATCTAACTTATAATAATTCATCTTTTTTTAAAGCTTTTAACCAGACCGTTGCACGCCCCATATTGATATCAGCTAATTCAAACCTGTGAAATCGATATCCCAATTCTTCAGCATGGTCATAACGATCCATATTCCAAGCCTTCGTTGCAAGTTTGCCTTTACGACCTCCAGACCATGGACCAGTTGCTATTTCAATTAGCATGCGATGTTCGATGAGGTGTAAATCAAAACGCCAATGTTTGGTACTTTTGAAATGAAAGTACTCCTCATACTTCATTTCCATCCGGTCTAATATTTCTTTTAACCTCTCGAATGCTTCAAAGTATTTTTCACTGGCTTTAGGTAATGGCCTGGTGCGTGGTTTCTTTTTGGGAGGTATCTTTTTGGTTAGCGCTTTATATACATCAGGCTCCATATTTCACCCAATAAAAAACCTCCCGGAGGAGGTTAATTTAATTGCATGTAAAAATTAAAATAACTTAAATATTTTTCCAGTTTTATTACTGTAAAAATGCATATCAAAGCTAGGCTTAATTATCTCATCATCAATATTTAAATATCGGACGCAATCACCATAACTATTTGGCTCATCAGAGGATTTTTCGCACATAGCTTCTAGTGTATAGACAGCGCCATGTTGATCAACCACATCTAACATTACTTTGTTAAATAAAGTTTCCATGTATTAGCCATCAATCCCAACGATTTCACTCGCTTGGAAACCACGTTGACCTTTTGATACGCTAAACTGTACACGCCGACCTTCAGCAAGTGATTTAAAACCACCTGAAATGATTTGAGAAAAATGAGCAAAAACTTCTTCGCCATTATCAGCCGCGATGAAACCGAAGCCTTTAGTATCGTTAAACCACTTAACAGTACCTGTAGTTAAATTTGACATAATAATTTCCTTTAATAATATTTAATTTAGAGTTCTTCAAAAATTAAGAAAATAAATAGTTAATCTATAAATAATTTAATTAAAAAATTTAGCTCTAAACTGTTTAGGTTTGAGAGTGAATGTTTAAAAATACAATTTATATAGTTTATTTAGTTCAGTATAAAAAGATTTACCATCAATATTTAAAGTTAGCTTTTGTCCTGACTCTAGGACAACTTGTTTAGCAACTTCAACTAAAGTTTTACCATTCAAATTGCTTTGAATTTTTTTAACGGAATAATATTCACACGAATTTCATCGCCGTTAGTTGCTGAAGCAGTAGTCCAGCCGTTAGATATGTTCATTTATTGACTCATATAATGAGCTTTTGTAAACAGAATAGTATTAAAAATAAAACCAACTTTAATTTTGGAGATTAGAGGTGGATCAGGAAATTTGAACAACACTTATAAGTGATATTTTGCTCCCCAAATGATGTTATAAACATCAATATATGGAGTATTTTATGGCACGTAGACCAAGAAGAAATCATTCAAACGACTT
>NZ_VPDZ01000041.1:0-4000 GCF_013417465.1 Acinetobacter sp. YH12251
GCTGACGCACACCATCGCCCACCGGGTGGGTCGCTATCTGGAACGGCAAGGCCTGCTGGAACGGGATGTCGAAAACAGCTATCTGGCCTCGGATGCGGTGGATGACGACCCGATGACACCCCTGCTGGGGCACTCGATCACTTACCGTATCGCTGTCGGTTCACAGGCGGGGCGAAAGGTGTTCACTTTGCAAACTCTGCCGACCAGTGGTGATCCGTTCGGTGACGGGATTGGCAAGGTAGCCGGGTCCAGCCTGCACGCCGGCGTGGCGGCCAGGGCCGATGAACGCAAGAAGCTCGAACGGCTGTGCCGGTACATCAGCCGCCCGGCGGTATCCGAGAAGCGGCTGTCGTTAACACGAGGCGGCAACGTGCGCTACCAGCTCAAGACGCCGTACCGGGACGGCACCACGCACGTCATTTTCGAACCATTGGATTTCATTGCAAGGCTGGCCGCCCTGGTACCGAAGCCCAGAGTCAACCTAACCCGCTTCCACGGGGTGTTCGCACCCAACAGTCGGCACCGGGCGTTGGTCACGCCGGCAAAACGGGGCAGGGGCAACAAGGTCAGGGTGGCTGATGAACCGGCAACACCAGCACAACGGCGAGCGTCGATGACATGGGCGCAACGGCTCAAGCGTGTTTTCAATATCGACATCGAGACCTGCAGCGGCTGCGGCGGCGCCATGAAAGTCATCGCCTGCATTGAAGACCCTATAGTGATCAAGCAGATCCTTGATCACCTGAAGCACAAAGCCGAAACCAGCGGGACCAGGGCGTTACCCGAAAGCCGGGCGCCACCGGCTGAGCTGCTCCTGGGTCTGTTTGACTGACCCGTCCCAAACGATTCCGATCACGATGCTGCGGTAATTCAGCCGCGGCAGGGATGCGTTATGCCGGCGGCTTGGGTTGGCCCCGGCTGTCGGGAAAAACGGGTAAATTTTCGGCGGGATCGATGGCTACACGGGCCGGATTCAGAATCACCCACTGGCAAAGCAGGCCGTCATTCGCGGTCTACAGTGGCTGGACTTGGAGAAAAACGGCGTTTATTCTTCCTATACTCACAATCACTAAAAAATCTTGCGCATTGATTTTCAGTTCTATGTCTTTTAGGGCTTGTACTTTTCCGTCGTAAACCTTGTTTATTTTCTTAAAGGTTACGCTTGCCATCGGCTAATACTTTTTGCTCCTGTCACGATGTAGTTTGTCGAGTTTTGCCTGCTCGGCAATCAATCGGCTATATGCGCCTATAACCAATTTCTTTTTTTCTGGCGAAACCATTTTAGAGTATACATCAAACATGGCAAGCCATTGTTTGTATGTCCATTCCGAAATAAACGCCTCCTCGTGAAGATCGATTTGCTTTCGTATCCGCTTTTGTTGTTCGTATGAAAAAACTTTTTTTGTTTTTTCCTTAAAAAATCTGCCTGGCGCGGAATATACAAAAGCCAAGAAATCCCAGTAGTCGATTAGCGGCAATTTTTTTATGTCGCAGTATTCTTTTTTGTGAAAGTTCACAAAAAATATTGATACATTCGGGCTTGGCGAAAAGTCCGCTTTATCAAAGTTGTGAATGACTTTGATTTCGTAAATCGGCTTAAAAAGTAGCGACTTAAATCCATCTTGGCACAAAGGCTCACCTGCGTACTTATATACCGCCTCTTGTTGCATGACGAGATATAAATCCTCGGGCGTCCTTCCCGTCGTCAAAAGTTTGCTCAAAATATCCGCAGTCATGTTGAATGGTATGTTAGAAAAAACTTTGTACGGCTCGCTCGGCAAATCTACTGTTAGAAAGTCCCTGTTCAGCAGAACTAAATCCTCGTGCCCCTTTAATTGCTCAAGCAATCGCCTGTACAATTCCGCGTCGTACTCTATCGCAACAACTTGTCTACAGCGTCCAAGTAAGGCTCGAGTGATAATTCCTTTGCCGGGTCCGATTTCATAAACCAAATCATCGCAAGTTATATTGCTAAGTCCGACTAGTTTATTTACTAGTTGGGCATTGTGTAAAAAATTTTGAGAGTCTTTTATGTTGCGTTCCAATAGCCTACTCCTTTACCCGTGTGGCTATTTGATTTTTTGTTGCCGTTGGGTGTATCGTTATTGGTAAACTCGTATTTTTCATAGAGTTGCGTACTCTAATTCTATACAAGGCAATACTTAATATATTTTAGCATATATTTTAGCAAATATATTAGGAAAACACAATACATTTTAGAGTGGTTTCGAAAATAGTTAAATAAAAATGACTTGTAAAGGATATTCCCCGCAAAGGTTCAGTTCTGCCGTGCTGAAAAATTGCTTATTCGTAAAAGAATAGGCAGCTTTCTTTTTTGTTCGCCCCTTTTATTTCATAGAGTACTCAACTCTATTTACAATAGAGTGGGAGTGACTGGCACTCACAGGCAATGTCTGGCACTGGCTGGCATCACAGCTGAGACTTCAATATCTCGCAGCTGAGCGATAAACTGTATAAAAACACAGTATCGCAAGGATGCGGATCATGCCCCAAGTGGCGGCCAGGATGGCCAGCCGGGACGAGAACACTGGTCGTTACCAGCGTCACCGGCCCGAGCAAACCCTGCTCTATCGGATCGTCGAAGAATACTACCCGACGTTCGCTGCCCATTTGGCGGCGCAGGGCAGGGAACTGCCCGGCTATGTGCAACGCGAGTTTGACGACTACCTCAAATGCGGCCGTCTCGAACACGGCTTTCTGCGGGTGCGTTGTGAGTCGTGTCACGCTGAGCACCTGGTTGCGTTCAGCTGCAAACGTCGGGGCTTCTGTCCTAGTTGTGGCGCACGGCGTATGGCCGAAAGCGCCGCGCTACTGGTCGATGAGGTTCTGCCCGTACAGCCCATGCGCCAATGGGTACTCAGCTTTCCCTTTCAATTGCGCTTTCTGTTCGCCAGCCGGCCGGAGGTCATGGGCCGGGTGTTGGGCATCGTTTACCGCGTCATCGCCACGCATCTGGTCAAGAAAGCGGGCTATACCCACCAAGCGGCCAAGACCGGTGCCGTCACCCTGATCCAGCGCTTCGGCAGTGCACTGAACCTCAACATTCACTTTCACATGCTGTTCCTCGATGGCGTGTACGTTGAGCGTCCCAATGGAACAGCCCGGTTCCTCTGGGTCAGGGCGCCGACCAGCGCCGAACTCACCCAACTGGCGCACACCATCGCCCATCGGGTCGGCCGCTATTTGGAGCGGCAAGGCCTGCTGGAACGGGATGTCGAAAACAGCTATCTGGCCTCGGATGCGGTGGATGACGACCCGATGACACCCCTGCTGGGGCACTCGATCACTTACCGTATCGCTGTCGGTTCACAGGCGGGGCGAAAGGTGTTCACTTTGCAAACTCTGCCGACCAGTGGTGATCCGTTCGGTGACGGGATTGGCAAGGTAGCCGGGTCCAGCCTGCACGCCGGCGTGGCGGCCAGGGCCGATGAACGCAAGAAGCTCGAACGGCTGTGCCGGTACATCAGCCGCCCGGCGGTATCCGAGAAGCGGCTGTCGTTAACACGAGGCGGCAACGTGCGCTACCAGCTCAAGACGCCGTACCGGGACGGCACCACGCACGTCATTTTCGAACCATTGGATTTCATTGCAAGGCTGGCCGCCCTGGTACCGAAGCCCAGAGTCAACCTAACCCGCTTCCACGGGGTGTTCGCACCCAACAGTCGGCACCGGGCGTTGGTCACGCCGGCAAAACGGGGCAGGGGCAACAAGGTCAGGGTGGCTGATGAACCGGCAACACCAGCACAACGGCGAGCGTCGATGACATGGGCGCAACGGCTCAAGCGTGTTTTCAATATCGACATCGAGACCTGCAGCGGCTGCGGCGGCGCCATGAAAGTCATCGCCTGCATTGAAGACCCTATAGTGATCAAGCAGATCCTTGATCACCTGAAGCACAAAGCCGAAACCAGCGGGACCAGGGCGTTACCCGAAAGCCGGGCGCCACCGGCTGAGCTGCTCCTGGGTCTGTTTGACTGAC
>NZ_VPDZ01000042.1:0-3746 GCF_013417465.1 Acinetobacter sp. YH12251
TCCGTATAAGGCATAATCAATAACGACATCTCGGCTGATAATCAGCGCAGTAACTTTAGCCAATCTCGCTGCAATTTCCATGTCAGGAATTTGTCCACTTATTCCAATGATGATGAGAACTGCAGCAATAAATTATAAAGGCAGGATAGGTGGTTACTTAACCAGCATAAGTTATGTAACTTATGCTAATTCATATTAAAATCACATGAAAGCAATCTTAATTAAAAACTTAGTATGAGAGGGCGTGGTCTTTTGTTTAAAGTGACAATTAACTAAAGGGTTACTTCTTGTATTTAGGAGCATAACCAACTTCTAACAAATAAGAAAAATACTTTCTAACATTATCGCTATCAAGAAGATCACTTGATATCCTTTCCTGAAAGTCTTCTAGAGTCTCTCCACGATGTGCGAAATCATTACCAAATTTTGGATAGTTAGTAATATCACATAGCTTTTTAGCAAAGAATATACATTGCTTAGCTGTCAATTTATAAGTTGGCTCTAAAGGAGCACTTGTACTCGTTTTATTTTGTTCTTTTTCTTCAAACATGAAATGTAATTCTGAAATATTTCTTCCCTCCTTTTTTTGTATATAAGAAACAGTAATATCCGTAAATTTGTTAATTTGATTTAAAGCTACGGTAAGAACCCTTTTTTTAAAGTCTCCCA
Organism: Acinetobacter sp. YH12251; assembly: GCF_013417465.1. Classification (NCBI taxonomy): domain Bacteria; kingdom Pseudomonadati; phylum Pseudomonadota; class Gammaproteobacteria; order Moraxellales; family Moraxellaceae; genus Acinetobacter; species Acinetobacter sp. YH12251. The sequence goes on from NZ_VPDZ01000042.1 coordinate 670, forward strand.
TCTTTTTATATTCATCTTCTATCAATCCGAGTTTTGATCTAAGCTCATCTATAGAAATATATAACTTACCAGTTGATCTCCAACGTATGAGTAACTCATACAGGCGAATAGCATAAATGCTTGTAAGTGGTGAGATTTGTTTAAGTTCATATCTTGTGAACTTTTCTTCAAGTTTTACAAATAAGGGGATAATATCTGGTGCAAAAATTAGTTGGACGCATCCCTCTTCCTTAACATAACCAACTTTTGAAACCCACCTACTTTTGTATATTCCTATTTTTCCAGTTATAGGATCTACTGCTTTATAATTCAAATGCCGTTCAAAAAGATTATCACATGCAGATTGTAACGCTTCATAAGATGCTTGACGTCCTAAATTAAACTGTTTCATGTATTCAGAAGCATGAATCGTAAGTATAGTATCAGAAGTAAGTTCTTTCTCAATTTCTCGAGCAGCAATGATCGCAATTAATATTAGCCTTTGCTCAGATAGATTTAGTGAATACGATGCTTCAACCAAATTATTATCTTTATATACTATGTTACTCATAGGAAGATATATTAAGGAAAATGTTATAAATAGATATATTGACAATACTACTTAACGTCCACAAATGAAAGTATTTTTAATAAAAGAATTTGTCAACTTATGCACAGAATTTGTCAACTTAGAAACAGGAAAAAGTCAACTTATTGGTAGGAATATGTCAACTCAGAAACAGGAAAAAGTCAACTTATTGGTAGGAATTTGTCAACATATACTTCCTGTATCCCTTTGCTAGTCAAGCTTTGAGCAGAGATATAAATAATAAATTTAAATAAATATATATAAATTCAAAAAGACCATTCTTTTGTGGATAACTTTTTTTTTAATTTTTTTTTTCATGATAGTTGATTACTTCATAAATCACCGTTAAATTATACACAAACAAACTTACGTAACTTACATAAATTATGATTATCTTAGTTGGTGGTGAAAAAGGCGGTGCTGGTAAAAGCTGTTTAGCTCAAAATCTTGCAGTTTACTTACAACAAAGTCAAAGAGACGTCCTCTTATTAGATGCTGACCCTCAAGGAACAACAACAGATTGGGTCAAAGAAAGAGATGAAAACGATGAATTAAATAATATTCCATCAGTACAAGCATCAGGGAATATACGTTCAGTTTTAAAAGATTTAGATAAAAGATACCAAGATATTATCATTGATGCAGGTGGACAGGATTCTGAAGCATTACGTTCAGCAATGACTATAGCTACACATATGTTATTGCCGTTTAGACCCAAACGAAGAGATCTAAAAACTTTAGATCATATGGAACAAGTTTTAAAATTAGCAAAGACAGTAAATCCAAATCTGAAAGCTAGAGCAATTATTACTCAGTGTCCAACTCTTCCTTCTCAAGTTCAAAGAATTTTAGATGCAAAAGAGGCATGCAAATCATTTGGTATTGATGCATTGAATTCAATCACAACAAATCGAAATGTTTATGATGATGCAGATGAAAATGGGCTTTCGGTTTTTGAAGTAAATAGTGATCCTAAAGCGAAAGCTGAAATTGAAAGTATTGCAAGAGAGTTTTTAGGAGTATAACTATGGCTGGTTTAACTGGGCTAAACAAAAAACCTGAACCTACTGAACAAGATAAAATGTTAGATGCATTTATATCTGGTGCAGAAAAGAGGGTAAAGGCTTTAGAATCAAGTGAAAAAAAATTTATTCGTTACACTTTTTCTCTCAATGAAGATATTAGTAAACTAATTGATGAGCTGGTTGTAAAAGGGCAAAATGCAAGAATAAATCGTTCAAGTATTGTTCGAGCAGCTATAGAAAATTTATCGACATATAGTGCAGATGAATTAAAAGAAATATTAAATAAATAAATTAAAAATATCCCACTTTTTTAAGGGGGATATTTTTTATCCAAGTTAAATTTACTGTAAGTCCCCGGTGAACCCTATAGATATTTTTAAATTCAGCTCAGGCTCTAGCAGTGTGGTGGTAATTTATCTATTTGAGTTATTTTATATGAAGGCGTCCTTTTCTGCACAGACACGGATCTAGGCTATTCAGCTTGGCTGACTGAATTGATGTCATGATGTTTGATGCACATTGTCAAATTCTTTATCAAGCGAAACTCTGAATCAATGCTTGTAATTGTTTCACTATGATGAGTTTGAGTCCAGTGAAATGTTGCTTGTTCCAACCGTAGAGCTTTGAATACCCAGTCCATCATATATCAACACTTTCATACAATGACCACGCTTATTCCAAAACAAGATAACCTCAATGTTGCGATTTGACATGGTCAAAGGCTTTTAGGACATGAGAAAGAGCAGTATAAGTAACTGCTCGCATATCCATGGGCTGAGTAGAAAGCCAGATTTCATCAATGTGAATCTTATTGTGAGCACCTTGGGGAATTCTGCCAAAGCGATTGCTCCTGATACCTTCCGTTTCAGCCCAATCGCTATGTTCGCATCAGGCGTCGTTATTGATTATGCCTTATACGGAACTCCAGAATTAGCCCTCGTTGCGAACAACAAAGCAGAAATCCTGCAGTTCCGCGGACGCTGATAAGTAGACAGATTCCTGACACGGAATACTATAACTTACATCACTTAAATAGGATGCATAAGTTATGCAAGTTACGCCACTTAAATAAGTTAAGGCGCTAAAGCGATAAAAGCTACATGATGGCCAGTACTGAGCACTGGCGATCTAAGTCAATGCTGCAGTTCTCATCATCATTGGAATAAGTGGACAAATTCCTGACATGGAAATTGCAGCGAGATTGGCTAAAGTTACTGCGCTGATTATCAGCCGAGATAAAGTAATGTGAACGGGTAGTATTGCTGTAATGGATGGATTAAACGTTGCAGGGTAAGGCAATGTAATAAATGTGGGCTTTGGTGGTGCAGAGCTTGTTCTCCATCCAAAAGGCGAATATATGGCACTGTTGCAAATAGGCTGACATGATAAGCTAAATATCTTATTTATTTCGAGATACAGCAGATGAATCCCTTCCATGGTCGGCACTTTCAAGGTGAAATCATTCTTTGGGCTGTTCGTTGGTA
>NZ_VPDZ01000004.1:0-117612 GCF_013417465.1 Acinetobacter sp. YH12251
TCCATTTTAGAGATTTGTTTAAGATAAGATATAACTCATTGAGATGTGTCATAGTATTCGTCGTTAGAAAACAATTATTGTGACATTATTTCAATGAGTTATCTATTTTTGTCGTGTACAGAGAAATTTTCTTTACTATTCACCCACTATTATTAAATAAAAATAAAAAAACCCCTCATTTGAGGGGTTTTTATTAACAGAAACTTACCGTACTTAAGCAAGACCTTTTGACTTTAAGACTTCAAACATAGTTGAGCCTAATTCAGCAGGACTACGGGTATAGGCCATTCCGGCTTTTTCAAAAGCAGCAAATTTCTCTTCTGCTGTACCTTTACCGCCCGAAATGATCGCGCCTGCATGTCCCATACGTTTACCTTTTGGTGCAGTCACACCCGCGATATAACCGACAACAGGCTTAGTTACATTCGACTGGATATATTCAGCCGCTTCTTCTTCTGCTGTACCACCAATCTCACCAATCATGATGATCGCTTCAGTTTGCGGGTCGTCTTGGAACAGCTTTAAGCAATCAATTTGATTCATGCCCGGAATTGGATCTCCCCCAATACCGATACACGTCGACTGACCTAGACCCAGCTTCGTGGTTTGCGCTACAGCTTCATAGGTCAGAGTCCCTGAACGCGAGATAATGCCGATTTTACCTGGTTGATGAATATGCCCCGGCATAATACCGATCTTACATTCACCCGGAGTAATAATCCCTGGACAGTTCGGACCAATTAGACGTGCATTGTTACCATAGGTTTCGAGGTAACGTTTCGCTTTTAGCATATCAAGTGTCGGTACACCTTCCGTAATCACAACGATCAGCTCTACACCTGCATCTATAGACTCAATAATTGAATCTAGAACAAATGGTGCAGGTACATAAATCGAGGTTGCCGTTGCACCCGTTTCACGCACCGCTTCTTTCATGGTATTAAATACGGGTAGATTCAAATGTTGTGTGCCGCCTTTACCCGGAGTCACCCCACCGACCACTTTTGTGCCGTAAGCAATTGACTGTTCAGAATGGAATGTACCGTTTTTACCGGTAAAACCTTGTACCAATACTTTGGTGTCTTTATTAACTAATACGCTCATGATCTCTACTCCCTTAGCCTTTTACCGCAGCAACAATTTTTTCTGCAGCATCAGCCAAGCCATTTGCAGAAATCAATTTCAAACCTGATTCATCAAGTAATTTTGCACCCAACTCTGCATTGTTCCCTTCTAAACGAACAACCACAGGTACAGTCACATTTACTTCTTGAACCGCTGCAATAATTGCTTCAGCAATCATGTCACAACGTACAATCCCACCAAAAATATTAATTAATACACCTTGCACAGAACTATCCGCCAAAATGATTTTAAAGGCTTCAATTACGCGTTCTTTGGTCGCGCCACCGCCTACATCTAGGAAGTTTGCAGGTTGACCACCATAGAGTTTAATAATGTCCATGGTTGCCATCGCTAGGCCAGCACCATTGACCATACAGCCAATATTGCCTTCTAAGGCAACATAGTTCAGATCAAACTCAGAGGCTTTCAGCTCACGCTCATTTTCTTGCGTTTTATCGCGTAGCGCTGCAATTTCAGGTAAACGATACAAGGCATTCGAGTCGATACCAATTTTTGCATCCACACATAAAATCTCGCCATTTTCACGTACGGATAACGGGTTAATTTCAAATAAAGCAAAATCATTTTCAATAAATGCTTGATAAGCCGCAGACATGATTTTGACAAATTGATTCACTTGACCATCTTTTAGGTTTAAAGCAAACGCCACTTCACGTGCTTGGAATGGTAACAATCCAACCAGAGGATCTACTTCAACTTTAATAATTTTTTCAGGCGTTTCTTCTGCAACTTTCTCAATTTCAACACCGCCTTCAGTCGATGCCATAAAGGTCACACGACGGCTAGAACGGTCAACTACAGCACCTAGGTACAATTCACGCTCTACTGGATAAACATCTTCAGATACCAAAATACCGCTGACGGGTTGACCTAATGCATCTGTTTGATAAGTGACTAAGCGTGAGCCGACCATTTGGTTCACATAATCAGTGGCTTCTTGTGCAGATTTTACGACTTTAACGCCGCCTGCTTTACCACGACCACCTGCATGCACTTGGGCTTTGAGTACCGCAAACTTACCACCCAGTTGCTCAAAAGCTTTGACTGCTTCTTCTGCGGTAGTTACAAATACGCCTTCTTGGACTGGCATACCATATTTTTTTAATAACGCTTTAGCTTGATATTCGTGTAGATTCATTGAACAACCTTTTACTCTTTCTTCGCTTTGTTATGACCCATTAAAGCCCAGACATCCGTCAAAGCAGCTTTAACCTTTTTAAATCTTAAAATATTTCTTATCTTTATTTTTAGATGATTATTCAAATTAAAACAACCATCTGAAACAAAAAAGAGCGGCCTAAGCCGCTCTTTTTACATCTTATTTACGTTTACGCTGAATCGCGTGAATTGCACGTCCATCGACTGCAAGTGCAGCTTCGTGAACGACTTCAGAGAATGTCGGGTGACCGAAAGTCATTAACTGTAGGTCTTCAACACTTGATACGAACTCAAGTGCGATCATACCTTGGTGTACGATGTCAGACGCTGCAGGTCCAATCACGTGCATACCGAGTAGACGATCTGTCTTCGCATCAGCAACAAACTTAACAAAGCCTGCGTTTTCACCAGCTGCCATTGCACGACCATTTGCAGCGAAACCAAATTGACCTGTTTTAACTTCGTGGCCTTTTTCTTTCGCTTGCTCTTCTGTTAAACCAACCCACGCCGCTTCTGGGTGTGTGTAAATTACAGAGATGATAGTGTCATAGTTCACTTGAGCTGCATGACCGTGGATACGCTCAACAGCCATTACGCCTTCTTCCATTGCTTTATGTGCAAGCATTGGACCACGTACCAAGTCACCAATTGCGTATACACCTTCAACTGAAGTTGCACACCAATCGTTTACTTCAACTAAACCGCGTTCAGTGAGTTTAATGCCTGAATCTTCAGCCAATAAACCTTCTGCATATGCTTTACGGCCCACACAAACGATCAATTTATCGAAAGTTTGAGTTTTGTCTTCGCCGCCTTGAGTGTACTTAACAGTAACTTCACGGCCATTCACTTCTGTACCAGCAACTTTAGCGCCAACACGGATATCAAGACCTTGTTTAGTCAATACTTTTTGGTAATCTTTTGCCAAAGCTTTATCAGCCATTGGTAAGAATGCGTCCATTGCTTCAAATACAACAACTTCAGCACCTAGACGACGCCAAACAGAACCAAGTTCTAGACCAATTACACCCGCGCCGATTACGCCAAGACGTTTAGGCACTTCTGGGAACTCAAGCGCGCCAGTAGAGTCAACAATAATGTCTTGATCTACAGGTGCAACTGGAATATTTACCGGCACAGAACCCGATGCAAGGATTACATATTTAGGTTCTAAAATTTGAGTTTCACCTTCGTGAGATACAAACTCAACTTTCTTACCTGCAAGTAATTTACCTGTACCTTTTAACCATTCGATACCATTGCCTTTAAGTAGGCCATCAATACCCATCGTCAATTGGTTAACAATTTTGTCTTTACGATCAAGCAGTTTTGCAAGATCAAATTTCACTTCACCAGTCGTAATACCGTGGTCATCTAAGTGATGAACAGTATCTTCATAGCGGTGAGATGAATCAAGTAATGCTTTAGATGGGATACAACCCACGTTTAAGCAAGTACCACCTAAAGATGGTTTACCTTTATGAATACGTTTTTCAATACAAGCTACTTTAAAGCCTAATTGAGCAGCGCGGATAGCAGCTTCATAACCACCAGGACCGCCACCAATAACAACTAAATCAAATTGAGACATGTGTATCTCCAAAAATGGGCTTAGAGGATCGCTCTAAGCCCATTGCATTATTCTGAAGTATTAAAGATCAAGGATTAGCTTAGCTGGTTCTTCTAACAATTCTTTGATTGTTACAAGGAAGCCTACTGCTTCTTTACCATCGATTAGACGGTGGTCATAAGAAAGCGCTAAGTACATCATTGGCAAGATTTCAACTTGACCATTTACAGCCATAGGACGTTCTTGGATTTTATGCATACCCAAAATCGCAGTTTGTGGCGTATTTAAGATAGGTGTAGAAAGCAAAGAACCGAAAGTACCACCATTAGTAATAGTGAATGTACCGCCAGTCATATCTTCAATACCCAATTTACCATCACGCGCTTTACCAGCGTATGCACGGATACCATTTTCAACTTCAGCATAGTTCATGCGGTCAGTATCACGAAGAACTGGAACTACTAGACCACGGTCGCTTGATACAGCAACACCGATGTCGTAGAAACCGTGGTAAACGATGTCATTGCCATCAATCGAAGCGTTTACAGCTGGGTAGCGTTTAAGTGCTTCAGTTGCTGCTTTAACAAAGAATGACATGAAGCCAAGACGTGCACCATGACGCTTTTCAAAAGCATCTTTGTATTGCGCACGCATTTCCATGATTGGTTTCATGTTTACTTCGTTGAACGTAGTCAACATTGCAGTTTCTTGAGTTGCAGCAAGTAGACGTTCAGCAACACGCTTACGAAGACGAGTCATAGGAACACGTTTTTCGATACGTTCACCAACAGCAACGCTTAATGGCGCAGCAGCAGGAGCAGCTGGTTTAGCTTGATGGTTTGCAACATCTTCTTTAGTGATGCGACCGCCACGGCCAGTGCCAGCAACGTCAGCAGCAGCAATGCCAGACTCAGTCAATGCTTTACGCACTGCAGGAGCTTGATCAGCAACAGGTTGAGCACGTTCAACAACAGGAGCAGCGCCCGCTTGAGTTTGCGCAGCAGCTTGTTCTACTTTCTCTTCTGATTGAACAGCTTGAGTTTGAGCAGCGCCAGAAGCAGCACCTTCTTCAAAAGTCGCAATCACTTCGTTCGATAAAACTGTATCGCCTTCGTTTTTAACGATTGCAGAAATCGTACCGTCAGCAGGAGCTACAACTTCTAAAACAACTTTATCTGTTTCAATATCACAAATCACTTCGTCACGTGATACTGCTTCACCTGGTTGTTTGTGCCAAGTTGCAACTGTACCGTCAGCAACTGACTCTGGGAATACCGGTGCTTTAATTTCGGTTGCCATTATTAAGAATCTCCTGTTATTCAGCTACGATAGCTAAAGCATCATTTACGAGCTGAGCTTGTTGTTTTGCGTGCAAATATGGTGAACCACAAGCCGGTGCAGCAGAAGCTTCACGACCTGCATAACTAATACGAACTTGTTTGCCCGCTTTCATCACGTCGTCATACAGACGCGGAGCGATGAATAACCATGCACCTTGGTTCTTCGGTTCTTCTTGAGCCCAAACCAATTCTTTAACGTTTGGATATTGTGCAAGAACTTCAGCAAGACGTGCTTCTGGGTACGGATACAATTGTTCAATACGAACGATTGCTGTGTTGTTCAATTCTTTTTCACGACGTTTTTCAAGTAAGTCGTAGTAAACCTTACCACCACAAAGCACTAGACGAGTTACGTCTGACTTGTTGATATTGTCGATTTCATCAATCACAGTTTGGAATGAACCATTTGCAAGTTCTTCTAAAGTAGACGTTGCAAGTTTGTGACGAAGAAGAGACTTCGGTGAAGTCACGATCATTGGTTTACGGATTGGACGAAGTGCTTGACGACGCATCGCATGGTAAATCTGCGCTGGTGTAGTCGGTGTGATCACTTGCATGTTTTCTTCAGCACATAGCTGTAAGAAACGCTCTAAACGAGCTGATGAATGCTCAGGACCTTGACCTTCAAAGCCGTGTGGAAGAAGCATAGTCAGACCGCATACACGTTCCCACTTAGTTTCGCCAGACGCGATGAACTGATCGATTACAACCTGTGCACAGTTTGCGAAGTCACCAAATTGCGCTTCCCAAATGACAAGGCTCTTCGGAAGAGTCGTTGCATAACCGTATTCGAATGCAAGAACCGCCATTTCTGACAATAATGAGTCATAAATAGCTGTACGTGGTTGGTTTTCTTTCAAGTTACATAATGGAATGTAAGTTGAACCATCTACTTGGTTATGAAGTTTTGCATGACGGTGTGAGAATGTACCACGACCAACGTCTTCACCTGTTAAACGAACAAGGAAACCTTCATCTAGAAGAGACGCGTAAGCTAATGTTTCAGCAGCACCCCAGTTCAATGGCATTTCACCAGTCTGCATTTTCAGACGGTCATCAATCACTTTAGCAACCTGACGTTGCATCACGAAGCCTTCTGGAAGCTCGCGCATTTTCGCACCAAGCTCTTTTAGACGTTCGATTGGGAAAGTGGTATCCCATTTGTCTGTGTATTCGTGGCCTAGGTAAGGTTTCCAGTCCACAAACATTTTTGTATTTGGCTCAAGTACCAACGCATTTGCAACGTGTTTACCTGCTTCAAGGTCAGAACGATACTGTTCAACCATTGCATCAGCAGAAGCGCGATCAATAACACCTTCTTGTACAAGTTTGTCAGCATAAAGCGTACGTGTAGTCGCTTTTTTATTGATGATTTGATACATCATTGGCTGAGTTGCAGCTGGCTCGTCGGCTTCGTTATGACCACGACGACGGTAGCAGAACATATCGATTACAACGTCTTTACGGAATGTATGACGGAAATCGTGTGCCAATTGAGAGACAAATAATACAGATTCAGGATCATCACCGTTCACATGGAAGATCGGTGCTTGGATCATTTTCGCGATGTCAGTACAGTATTCTGTAGAACGCGCATCACGTGGGTCAGACGTTGTGAAACCAACTTGGTTGTTTACAACGATATGAACTGTACCACCCACGGTATAACCGCGAGTTTGTGACATTTGGAAGGTTTCTTGGTTTACACCTTGACCTGCAAATGCAGCATCACCGTGAACGATGATTGGTAATACATCATCACCACCGATATCTTTACGACGTACTTGACGTGCGCGTACAGAACCTTCAACTACAGGTCCAACGATTTCTAAGTGTGATGGGTTAAACGCTAATGCCAAGTGAACTTCGCCACCCGGAGTCATTACGTTTGAAGAGAAACCTTGGTGGTATTTAACGTCACCAGAGCCTTTTTTATGAAGTGATTTACCTTCGAACTCACCAAATAGATCAGCTGGGTTTTTACCCATGATGTTTACAAGAAGGTTTAAACGGCCACGGTGAGGCATACCGATAACCACTTCTTTACAGCCTACTGAACCTGCACGTTGAATAAGTTCATTCACCATAGGAATGAAAGATTCACCACCTTCAACACCGAAACGTTTCGCACCAACGAATTTGTTACCAAGGTATTTTTCTAGGCCTTCAGCTGCAGTCAGACGTTCAAGGATGTGTTTTTTCTGGTCTGCAGTGTAGCCAAATTGACCACGAGTACCTTCAAGGCGTTGTTGAATCCAACGTTTTTCTTTTGTATCAACAATGTGCATGTATTCAACACCAATTGAAGCAGTATAAGTTGCTTCCATTGCTTGAACCATTTCACCAAGTGTTGCTTCAGACTTACCGATTGCAAGGTTACCTGTATTAAACACAGTATCTAAGTCAGACTGAGTTAGACCGTGCGCAGCAAGATCTAGATCAGGCACGATTTCACGTTTTGCAAGACCAAGTGGATCTAATTTTGCGTTTTGATGACCACGGTTACGGTATGCAGCGATCAACTGTAATACACCGATTTGACGGCGTTCATGCTCAGAACTTACTGCACTTTGCACTACTGGCTGAACACGGCTTGAATTACGGCCTAATAATAGGAATTGCTCACGTACATTGCTGTGTGGTTGATCACCTTTAGGGAATTTATCGAAGTATTCACGCCAATCAGCCTCTACTGAGTCTGGAGCCGTTAGATACTGCTCATAAAGTTCTTCAATATACGCTGCACTGTCAGCGCTAAGTTCAGTGTCAAGACGCAGTGCGTCAGCAACTTCTTGCATTTGTGGACCCATTTCCTATTGCAAAACATTTCAGGATGCTTTTTAAGCGAACCCATGATTAGTAATGTCAAATTGGTAATATGACATTAGTCCCCATTAGGCTTAAGCCTTGAGGCGTTATCACTACATTAGGATTACCCAATGTGATTAATGAACAATAACGCCCTCAGCGGCATCATTACTCATTGAGAAATACCCGACATAAATCGGGCAATTTTTGCAAATCATCTTAGAAAAAATAAATTTTTCGCAATTATCTTTTCTAAAGCGACTTTATTAACATTTATATACCTTCTACAGCGCTTAAATTGTAGAAAAAATGTACCCAATTCAAAGTCATTTTTTACATATAGTGATACTTTAAATGCTAACACGTTCGAGCATTTTCAATTGATTTTTTTGACACATACCTCTCATAAATTAGCGAAATACACTGTTTGTATTTTCATCTATGATATGGTGCTACATATAAAATGATCTTTCAATTAAGACAAAAGTCTACGTTCGATTTTTACCTCATCTCATATACAAAAACAAAAGAGAGCTGACATTCCTATCCTCTCTCTTTTTACTACGTTACATAATAACATCTTCTAATCCTTTTGACAGACTTGAACGAGCGTTTCATCAATAAATAACCATTTATCTATCACTTTATACTTTTAATTCACTACGTTTCTATGAAATCCATTTATAGCACTCTGCAATGACAGCGAATAACTTTCACTACCATCATTTTTATATATGACAAAAAAAGCGCACCCAATGGTGCGCTTCTTTTTACTGCTAAATCTATTAACCAAGATCTAAAAGCATATTACGGATGTGACCGATTGCTTTAGTTGGGTTAAGACCCTTAGGACATACAGATACACAGTTCATGATACCTTTACAACGGAACAATGAGAATGGGTCGTCAAGACGAGCCAAACGCTCTTGAGTTGCTGTATCACGAGAGTCAATGATGAAGCGATATGCGTTCAACAATGCTGAAGGACCCAAGAACTTGTCTGGGTTCCACCAGAATGATGGACATGAAGTTGAACAACATGCACAAAGAATACATTCGTACAAACCATCTAAATGTTCACGCTCTTCAGGAGACTGCAAACGCTCTTTAGGAGGCGCAGGCTGATTGTTGATTAGGAACGGATGGATTTTATTGTACTGATCGTAGAACTGATTCATATCTACAACCAAATCTTTAATTACTGGAAGACCTGGAAGTGGACGAATTGTGATCACTTCTGGTAAGTCGTTTAGGTTCCAAAGACACGCCAAACCATTTTTACCATTAATGTTTACACCATCAGAACCACAAATACCTTCACGACATGAACGACGGAATGTTAATGATTCGTCTTGAACTTTTAATGCTAGAAGTGCATCAAGCAACATACGATGCTTATCAGTCAACTCTAGTTTAAAAGTTTGCATGTACGGAGCTGCATCCTTATCAGGATCGTAGCGGTAGATATTAAATGTACGAGTACCTCTACTCATCTTACTTCTCCCAATTAGAATGTACGTGGTTTAGGCGGAATAGCATCTACAGATAAAGGCTTGTAACGTACTGGTTTGTACTCAAGACGGTTATCTACAGAGAACCATAAAGTGTGTTTCATCCACTCATCATCACGACGACCGTATGGGTAGTCAGCATGATCAGGTGGTAATTCAAAATCTACCACTGTATGCGCACCACGACATTCTTTACGTGCAGCCGCAGAAATCAGTGTCGCTTTCGCAACTTCATACAGGTTTTCAACTTCTAGAGCTTCAACACGCGCTGTGTTAAATACTTTAGATTTGTCTTTCAAGTGAATGTTACGTACACGTGGTTCGAGCGCAAGAATCTGTTTCACACCCTCTTCAAGAAGTGCAGATGTACGGAATACACCAGCGTGATCTTGAACGATGTCACGGATTGCATCTGCAACTTCTTGAGCATTTTCACCAGAAGTTGATTCATCAAGATGACGAACACGATTCAAAGTTTTTTCAAGAACAGTTGTAGGAAGCGGTGCATATTCATCACCGTGGTGTTTAGTTACATAGTCAACAATATGTTCACCAGCAGCTTTACCAAATACAACCAAGTCAAGCAATGAGTTTGTACCTAGACGGTTAGCACCGTGTACAGATACACATGAACATTCACCAATTGCATAGAAACCTTTCACTGGTTTAGTGAAATCACGGTCACCCGCATTGTGTGAGTACACACCAGTTTCTTTATTGTAGTTCGCAACCAAAGCTTCAGTTTCACGAGATACAGGAACAACCACTTGACCATGAATATTTGTAGGAATACCACCCATTTGGTAATGGATTGTAGGTACTACAGGAATTGGCTCTTTAGTGATGTCAACGTTCGCGAATTTCTTACCAATCTCAAATACAGATGGAAGACGTTTCATGATTGTTTCAGCACCAAGATGCGTCATATCAAGCAAGATGTAGTCTTTCTTAGGACCACAGCCACGACCTTCTTTAATTTCTTGGTCCATAGAACGTGATACAAAGTCACGAGGTGCCAAGTCTTTCAGTGTCGGAGCATAACGCTCCATGAAAGGCTCACCAGCATCGTTACGAAGGATCGCACCTTCACCACGACAACCTTCTGTCAACAATACGCCTGCGCCCGCAACACCTGTTGGGTGGAATTGCCAGAATTCCATATCTTGTAATGGAATACCTGCACGAGCTGCCATACCAAGACCGTCACCAGTATTAATATAAGCGTTAGTAGATGCACGGTAAACACGACCAGCACCACCAGTAGCGAACAATGTTGCTTTACCTTGGAATACTGCAATTTTACCTGTTTCTTGGTCAATTGCCGTCACACCAAGCACATCACCCTCTTCATTACGGATCAAATCAAGTGCGATCCATTCAACGAAGAATTGAGTACCCATTTTCACGTTGCTTTGATAAAGCGTATGAAGAAGAGCGTGACCTGTACGGTCGGCAGCAGCACATGCACGTGGAACTGGTTTTTCACCATAGTTCGCAGCATGACCACCAAACGGACGTTGGTAAATTGTACCGTCAGCGTTACGGTCAAATGGCATACCTAGGTGTTCAAGCTCATATACAACTTGAGGCGCTTCACGAGTCATAAACTCAATTGCGTCTTGGTCACCTAACCAGTCAGAACCTTTAACTGTATCGTAGAAGTGGTAGTGCCAGTTATCTTCTTGCATGTTACCAAGAGATGCACCAATACCACCCTGCGCTGCAACAGTGTGTGAACGAGTTGGGAATACTTTAGTCAGTACAGCAACTTTCAAACCAGCTTGAGCAAGTTGGTAAGAAGCACGCATACCTGAACCACCACCACCAACGATGACTGCATCGAAAGTTAGGTGTGGAATATTTGTGTAATCTTCTTTAGGGGTTATAGCGCCCATGATATTTTCCTATCAATTTGCCCAAAAAATCTGGATCGCCCAGATCGCGTATGCAAATACTGCAACAATCACTGCAGAAGTCAACACTAAACGCAGACCGTTTGCTGAAGGACCCATTTGACGAGTAGTCACATAGTCAGTGAATACTTGCCACATACCAATCCAAGCATGCGCAACAAGAGATAAGACAGACAATAAAGACATAATCTTCATTGGTGTTGTCATCATAAAGCCATACCATTGCTCAAAAGTGAATCCGCTATTGCAAAGGATCCAGCCCAGTACAACAATAGTATAAACAGCCAATACAACGGCACTTACACGCTGGATAAACCAATCGCGAGAACCTGATCCTGTTAAACCTGTAGCACTTTTCATTAGAGAACAATCCATACAAATGCTGCAACAATACCGATTGCAGACAAGATCAATGAAATAGTAGCTGCGATACGACCACTTTGAAGTTCTTCAGCAACGCCAAGATCTGCAAATAGATGCTTGATACCACCGATAAGGTGATAAATTAAGCCGGCTACAAATACCCATACGACAAAACGCACAATAAAGCTATCAAACACAGCTTGAACTTGCGCAAAACCTTCAGGTGAAGATAAAGATTTGTCTAAAATCCAAAGAAGGACTGGTACGAGTAAAAATACGATAACACCTGATAGGCGGTGTAAAATTGATGCAATAGCCACAGGGGATTTTAAGTTTACGTCTAAAACTTGACCCATGGACAAATTGACAGGTCTGTTGCTTTTCACAGCGGGCATCCTGTAAGTAAAAACTCCATCCGGAGTTTGTTGGAATTAATTCGTAGGAAAGCTAGCATAGTCAGACATTACAATATAATAAACTCTGCAGCTGTCTGATCTTATAAACGACAGGGAATTATAAAACGTGAACTTTCAAAACACAAACGAAGACAATTAGGAATTTTGCAAAATATCCTTAAATAAGAATCATTAACAATAACTTCTCTAAAAACAAATACCTTATTTATCTAAGAAAATCATACTATGTTGTTGGTTTTAATCAGTTAAATGTAAATCTCACTTATTGTTTTTGTGTGTATATGGCGATTTAAACTTTTAGACTAAAGATGAACAAATCTAAATCTTTCTTTTCCCACTACATTTTAAAATCTTCCAACACATTCGCCAAGCCATAATCATAAAAATAAATGTGCATCATTTTCTCAAATAATAAAACTCAAAGATGATGAAAAGAAATAAGTACTTAGTCTGTGCATAAAAATCTTAGCAACAGCAAATCTGTTTAATAAAACGCCATTTTTTACCTTTCCAATGACAAAAATGATCATTTACTAAGCTTTTAAAGGCGTTTAATTAACTATTTTTTAACCAAACGAACTTTTTTTTAAGTACGATTAAGTCGTTTTAATTATGAATAAGAAAAAAGCAATTTAGAGCCACAGATGTGTGTAAGTTACGAAAATTATAATAATTTAATGAAATAGCGGTCTTGTAATTCATATTTGTTTCAGAGTTTTTAAGAATTAAAAATTGCTTACAATTAAGGCAATAGGCTTTTTTTAATCTGCACCTCCCCTGCAAATTGACTTATTATACTGCGTCGGCACTGTGATTTTACTCATTTTTTAAGCGTATGAATTGTGCTTCATTTCAAGGAATGATCCTCAATTTATATCCATAAGTATAATTGACAAAATTTCAGTTCCCTCTAATCTTAGAGCAAATTTTTGATCTGTCTGATTCTCGCATTAAAAGATTAGTACTGAGTCAGATAAAACATTCACCAGGACAGGAGATCTATTGAATGTCTGAAGCAACTGGCAAAAAAGCCGTTTTACAGCTTGATGGCAAAGAAATTGACTTACCAATTTACAGTGGCACTCTAGGCCCAGATGTAATTGACGTTAAAGATGTGTTGGCCGCAGGTCACTTTACTTTTGATCCTGGTTTTGTCTCAACGGCTGCTTGTGAATCTAAAATCACTTTCATTGACGGCGGTAAAGGTGTTCTTCTACACCGTGGCTACCCAATCGACCAGCTTGCTACTAAAGCAGACTACTTAGAAACTTGCTACCTTCTTTTGAACGGCGAGCTTCCTACTGCTGAACAAAAACAAGAATTCGATGCTAAAGTTCGTAACCACACTATGGTTCACGATCAAGTTGGCCGTTTCTTCAATGGTTTCCGTCGTGACGCTCACCCTATGGCGATCATGTGTGGTGTTGTTGGTGCGCTTTCTGCGTTCTATCACAACGGTTTCGATGTTGAAAACATTGACCACCGCGAAATCACTGCTATTCGCTTAATCGCTAAAGTTCCTACTTTAGCTGCTTGGACTTACAAATATACTGTAGGCCAACCATTCGTTTACCCACGTAACGACTTAAGCTACGCAGAAAACTTCTTGTACATGATGTTTGCTACTCCTGCAGACCGTGATTACAAAGTTGACCCTATTCTTGCTAAAGCAATGGACCGTATCTTCACGCTTCATGCTGACCACGAACAAAACGCTTCTACTTCTACAGTACGTCTTGCTGGTTCTACTGGTGCTAACCCATACGCATGTATCGCTGCGGGTATCGCGGCTCTATGGGGACCTGCTCACGGCGGCGCGAATGAAGCTGTTCTTAAGATGCTTGACGAAATCGGCACTGTAGAAAACGTTGCTCCGTTCATGGAAAAAGTGAAAACTAAAGAAGTTAAACTCATGGGCTTCGGTCACCGAGTTTACAAAAACTTCGATCCACGTGCGAAAGTAATGAAAGAAACTTGTGACGAAGTCTTAACTGCGCTTGGCATCAACGATCCACAACTTGCTTTGGCTATGGAACTTGAACGTATTGCGCTTTCTGACGAATACTTCATCAAACGTAACCTATACCCTAACGTAGACTTCTACTCAGGTATCATCCTTAAAGCGATTGGTATCCCAACAGAAATGTTTACCGTAATCTTCGCTCTTGCACGTACTGTTGGTTGGATCAGCCACTGGTTAGAAATGCACAGCGCACCTTACAAAATCGGTCGTCCTCGTCAGCTTTACACTGGCGAAACTCAACGCGATATCCAAGGTCGTTAATTCGAAAGAATTGTGCGAATCTAAAAACCGTCCTTTTGGGGCGGTTTTTTTATGCAGCTAGATTTATTTTGCGCTATTGAACAGACCCATCTGACTGAATTTTCCAACTCAATCATTAGATAAAACGATGCATCACAAGCTATAAAGTATGGTGTATATTGCTGAATGTATTTTAAATCGCCATTTTCTAGAAAATCTCACACTGTTTCATCAGATAGCGTCATAAAAAAAGCCTAATTTCACGTAGAAATTAGGCTGTAAACAAAAGGTTTAAATATTGATGATCCTTTATTTTGGCTTATTGAGTTAAATAACTTTTATTAAGCAACCTTCTCTAAGCAACCGTCTCATAGTCTGCCAAGTCTACCTGTTTAAGACGCTGCTTTAACTGTTTCAGTGACCACGGCCAAGCTGCAAAATTGCGGCCATTGGCATCTAAGTAATAACTCTTACAACCGCCACTATTAAAGACCGTAGTCTGTAAATGCGTCTGTACTTTTGCATTGTGATAGGCCAATACATTTGGCTTAATTTCAAGCCGTTGTATCTTCTCTTGTTTCATTTTTACTAAAGCATCAACGATATACCCAACCTGTGCTTCTGCAATCCCAATAAATGAGTCATAAACCAAAATATTTGGCCCAAGCACCAAGAAGGCATTAGGTACTTGCGCGATACTGGTACCCAAAAACGCTTCAGGAGAACTGTTTTTCCAAAGTTCTGACAATAACTCCCCTTTGGCATTTTTTACACGTTGCCCAATCGGCGGATGAGAAACTTCAAAACCTGTGCCCCAAATAATGACATCGACTTCATGACGTTCACCATTCGCAGCAATAACAGTATTACCTTCTATTTCGACTAAACCATGTGGTACAAGTTCGACATTTGCTTGCTGCAAAGCAGGATAATAGTTATTGGCAAATAAAAGACGCTTACAACCAATAGAAAAGTTTGGTGTAACTTTTTCACGTAATTCAGCATCTTGAATTTGTGTTTTTAACAACTGACGACCCAAATAATTCACAGGCTCTAAAAGCGAAGGATTACGTAGTCCTAAATTAATACCATTTAATATACCGGCCACACTTTTGCGCCAAGTTTCTTGCACTGTTGGAAAGCGGGTAATGATGCCTTTCGCACGGTCATTCAGTGGCAAATCTGCTTTTGGCAATACCCATGGTGCGGTACGTTGAAACACCACCACATTTTTGGCAATAGGTTGAATCTGAGGAATAAACTGAATCGCAGATGCCCCCGTACCAATCACCGCAATACGTTTATCTTTTAAGTCATAGGCATGGTTCCATCGCGCAGAATGGAACATTTCACCTTCAAAGCTTTTAATACCTTTAATTTTTGGAATTTGAGGTTCAGTAATCGGCCCAGTGGAAAAAATTACCGTTCTCGCCGCATACTTACCTTTGCTCGTCTCCAATTGCCATTGCTTTAATTCCTCATTCCATTCCGCTGTAATCAATTCACAGTTGAACTGAATGTTACGATAAAGCCCATGCTGCTCTGCCACATCCTCTAAGTAGTTCAGAATCTCAGGTTGCTTGGCAAATAAATGACTCCATTTATGACTCGGAGCAAATGAAAAAGAATACAACGCCGAAGGAACATCACATCCACAACCTGGATAGGTGTTGTCGCGCCATGTACCTCCCACACGATTGGCTTTTTCCAAAACCACATAATCGGTATAACCTCGTTCATTCATTTGATGAGCTGCAGCTAAACCTGATATCCCCGCACCAATCACAATGGTATCGTAGACACGCACTTGATTTTCTACGCTTGGTTTTTCTAGGCTAGGCTCTGACTCTGATTGATCTTGTACTGCTTTTTTTGCTTTGGCAGAAGACGTTACAGGACGACGTGCATTAGTTTGCGTTGTTGCCTTTTTAGTTTGAGTTTTCTCTTGATCTAATGCTTTTACATCTTCGTCATGTAATTGTGTCGGCATGTTCATGCTTTTGCTCCCGACTTTTTAATATAGTTGTTAAATAAGGGATAACCCACCCCCAATAAGCGGGTATAGGTTTGCGGGGATAGACGCTTTAACCACCAAAATAATTTGGCATCAGGTTGCGGAATGGTATACAACTTCCCTGCATCTAAATTATTCAATGTCAAATCGACGACATCATGGCTCGTCGTAAATGCATGATTCATCAGCAATTGATCAGCTAAGCCTGAATATCGATTGGGCAAGCGTCCATTTTTCATGATATTGGTCGGCACCAAAGTTGGGCATAGTACATTCACACGGATATTTGCCGATCTGAGCTCTGCCGATAAAGTTTCAGACAATGCCAACACACTCGACTTCGTCACGTTATATGCTGTCATTTCCGGTGCAGCGGTATATGCCGCAGCAGAAGCAACATTAATAATCGCGCCGCCTTGCTTATTTTGTTTCAACTTGGGTACAAAATAATGGCAGCCATGCACCACACCCCACAAATTAACATGCATGCACCACTGCCAGTCGTCTAAACTCAGTTCATCAAATTTACCACCCAGCCCGACGCCTGCATTGTTGATCACCAAGGTCACAGCATGCCCCATCAACTGCTCAGCTTGCTCTGACAGTGCTTTAACTTCTTCAGCCTTACCTACATCACACTGCACCGCATAAGCATTTGATGAGGTCGTGGATTGAATTTGATCCACCGTTTCTTGCGCTGCCTCTAAATGAATATCGGCACAGACCACTGTTCCGCCACGACGAGCCAACTCCAAAGCGAAACTTCGCCCAATACCACTGCCTGCACCAGTGACCACCACATAGGCATTTTCACTTGGCTTGTTCTTTTTTCCAAATAGACCCATGGTTTTGTCCTTTTATCGTTTTAATGCTGGGGTAAATTCTTTGACGAAATAAGGTGTCAACACACCATCAACAGGGTTCAGCAGGCGCTTTTTGTAATATTCAAGAAATGCAGAAGTGTCATGGTCATTGGGGTGAAAACTTGGTCGTAAATAGTCAAAAATATGCCCGAGGCTGCTACCATAGACACCATCTTTTAAACCAAAAATCAGTTGGAAACTGCGCGGAACATCTTTCCAGTAGCTTAGGCTAATCAAATTTGATGGCTTTCTGTAGAAAGGGACAATCGATGCACCAATTGAAATCAAACCCAAAATGGTAATTAATGCAGGGAAAAATCCTGCTATACGTAAAGCATAATTACCTGATAATTCTTGATAAACATCATAGGCAATGTCTTTGTGTTCAGACTCTTCCAACATATGCCACATCCAAATAGCGCGCTGCTTTTCATCTATTGAATTAAAAAAGATTTCTTCATGATTCATCATATATTCCGCAAGCACTGCGGTGAAATGCTCAATTGCTGCCATTAAGGATAACTTCATTGGCTGTGGCATACGTTCAAAACTATAGGCAAAGACGTAGTGTTCTAACTTTCTAAAAAATTGCACAGGCAGATTTCTTGCGCGATACGCTTCATTCATTTCTTCATGCATACGTGAATGAATGGCCTCTTGCCCAATCAACGACGTGACACGTTGTCTTAATACAGGATCTTGAATAAAGTCGCGATGATATCGAGCAGTATCAATCACCAAATCTTCGCCACGGGTTAAGAAAATAGATAAAGATGCAAAATAGGCACTGGCCAATTCTGCATTCATATAAAATTTTGGATCAATTTTTTCTGGTTCGAAATCAAATTTCATATGACGAATAGGTACAACGGCAGACTGTTTTGTTGGGTCAAAGACAGGGCCTGCAAATACGCGTGCTAAAGTTTTTTTTATCGGTTGAAAAGCGCTCATGGTTTTGCTCTCAATTTGGGTGTTTACCGTTCATTGACTTCATGTCGATTAAAGTAAAAACACATAGATTGAGGATCAAATTAAGTGAGATAGATCACTAGGCCATTAGCAAAACCGACCTCTAGATTTGCAAAAATGCTCAAATATTTTCTTTGTCAGACAATCTTTAAAACATCGGTGTTGTATGGCTCAAAAGCTTGTCATTAAAGGTCATGGCGTATTTTGAGTGAGTGATGATTATTGGATTTTTTGCACTTCACCGGTCGCAGATTGATAGACCCATTGATGATCAAACAGATTGTCATCTAAATGATCCAGTTTAAAATTACCGATAGCCACAGCGTAAAATCCATTGCCCTGCTGCTTAAAATGTGTGATCTCTTGCATGAGTTCTTCAGTAAGTTGACCCATAATAAAGTCTGAAATCACCACCACATCAGCATGTACAAAATTCGGTTGTTTCAGCATGTCCACGGCATGATTCATCGCAGGGATAATATCTGTTCCCCCATGAAATGACTGCCCTAAAAAGTGAATGACATCATCCAAAGCGCTGTTACGCTGTAAATTCAGCGCGGTTAAATTGGTCGAGAAATTTACCAAATACATCGCTCGCTTTTCTTTTAGCGCTCGAATCGATAAATATAGACAAATCGCTTTGGAAATCAGTTCAGGTTGTCCATTCATTGAGCCACTGGTATCTAAGCAGACAATCATCGGGCCTTTTTGTCCGACTCGACGCTGTGTATGGCGTGGGTCTTCGATCACCCGTCCCTGTTGCTGACCTTGTCGATTAAAACTCATCAGGTTAGATTCTAAATATTTCAAATCAAATAAAACCTGCAAGTCTGGATCGGCTAATAGCGCCAACTCGCTAGGTAAAGCCATACTGAGTTCTTGTGCTAATTTAATTCCAGTAATTTCCTCTTGCGCCATCGGGGTGTGAATAAGCTGCTGTGGTTCTTGTTCTAACTGAGCAGAAATCCGCTTACGTGGCATATTCGGCTGTGCGCTTCCAATCATTTGACATAGACGTTTAAGCGCCCGATCTTGCTCGAGATAATTCGCCCATTGCTCAAAGTTCTGTACATCATGCTCAGTTAATTGCCCTTTGGAATAGTCCAGAAAAATCCCAGTTTCAAACCCGACACTGTCATGGTGCTTGACCATTTTCGACAATGTCGCAAGAAAATCTTTGATTTCATCTAAAAAGGCATCTCGTTGTAAACGGAGTTGCTCAAACTCCCAATGCGCAATAGCTTCAGTCAATTTGCGCTGCCATTTACCTTTGAATAGCTCAATGTGTAATTGACGCTGTTGCTCGGTCAGCAACGACTGTTGGCTCTGTTGCCACATTTCAGTGAATTCTGGAATCCCCAAGGTTTGCATGAAGGCAGCATATTCAGTGTGGAATTGAACAAAATCGCCCTGTTCCCAATGCTTTATCGCAAGCCAATGTTCCAATTGCTGCTGCGCCATTGCATAGGGATGCTGCTGATCTAAACTCGACTTTGCCTGAAAGGCCCATTCCTGAATTTTTTGATCGAGCTTTTTTGCAACTTTATGATCTTTCAACCAATGTTTTAAGCTGGATTGTTTTAATTCATCATAAAGCTGCGAACTTAATTCATCGAGCGCCGATTGGGTTTGTTGTCGTGTCGGTTTTAATTGCGACATAACTGTTCCAAGCGCTCACAATCTTGCAACTGCAATTGATATCTTGCCAATTGCTGCTCAATAGATTGAAATAAATGTTGAATATCCTGTTCAGTGACAAAGACAGAATTAAACTGATGCTTTTGGCTGTTAAAGCGTTCCGTCAACAGATCCAATTCTGTTTGAAAATGTGCTTTGATCTGTTGAACTTCGTGTAATAGCTCATATTGGCTTTGTGCTGAAAGAGAGCTGCGTGGACTGCCTTTGGTATGTTTTATATACGGCGTCACCACTTCTTCTAAGCCGTAATAGCCACCTTTTAACGTACACACTCTTGAACCATTAAAATTACATACGATGCCACGCACTTCTTCACCGGTATCATCTAAGGCAAAGAAGTCCTTTTTCGTATCCATTTTATCCAGTTCGAGATACAACACTTTATCTTTATAGTGTCGATCTAGATTGGTCACTGCACGTAAGTAGTCAGTGCCATGAATTAAATAACTCTCATACACATCATCGGTATAATAAAAATGATTGAGCACCCGCTGTTCAAGTGCATCCTTCTCTGCCACATGCTGTTCGAATTGCAAACCGTAATTTAAGCCATTTTCAGCCAATACTTCATCTATCTGCTGTGAAACAAAGGCGATGTCTTCAGGCTGATTCCATAAGCAATGTTTTAAAATTAATAGATCATTCAAAATCACTGATGGACGATCATTTAAAAATGCACAGGTTTTGACTAGATAAGCCACACGTTGCCAACGACGGTCAGAGACATAGACCACGTGATCTTCAAAGTTATGATTGAGTCGATTTTTAAGTTGATCAAACAGATTTAAAATCGATTCGGGTAATTCCACCTGATAAATCTGTTCCCGCCAATCTTGCAACTCCGCTTTTGTTATTTTTAAGGTCGCATCGACTTCAACACTGACTTGACTCGGCTTGGCCTGTAATAGTGCATGAAAGTTTTCTGCAACAGCAATCGGCGGCACTTCTAAGCGCAAAATAAAACGATCATACAAGGCATCTAAACCTTGATTCGGTTCGGGAATTTCATTCGATGCACTGACCAAAACATTCAATGGAACTTTTTGGACAATGTCACCATTTTTAAAACTCCGCTCATTCACCAAGGTCAGTAAAGTATTTAAAATCGCTGGACTGGCTTTCCAAATTTCATCTAAAAAAGCAAAATCTGCCCGTGGTAAATAATGTTCTGTTTTACGAATATATTGATCTTCTTTTAAGGCTTTAATTGATACTGGACCAAAAATTTCTTCAGGCGTACTGAAACGATTCATCAAATATTCAAAATAGTCATGGACTTCAAAAGCAGAAGCAATTCGATGCGAAATCAAACTTTTTGCTGTGCCGGGCAAACCATATAAAAAGGTATTCATGCCCGCAACACCAGCCAACAAACTCAAAGCAATAATCTGCTCGCGTTCATACATATTTTTACTGATTGCAGAAATTAAAGTATTGATCCGTGCTTGCATCTGATTATCTGTTTGACCGAAAACTAAATTGTAACGCCCTAACCGATGTTTCGCTGTAGCAGATGCAAAAATATCGCTTTTTAAATACAGCGCAACAGCGTGATATTGTATTTTCAGGTTATAGTAAAACTACACATCCCTTTGGAACTCTAGAAACTTTTCATCATGTTGCCCTTCTTTCCTACACTCATCCGACTGTTAAAACTTGAAGGTTTTAAATATCGATCCCTCACGGCAGGTGAAATATCCATGTGTCGCAGTGTGTTTGGGGATTTGATTCAATATGAGCAAGTGAAAGTGATGAATCACCCTTTTTTGCCTTGGCAATCTGCGCATGTGGTCATGGCACCTCAGGGGTATATCCATGCACGAAATTTACTGTTTAAAGCGGACTATGCCAAAGCGTCCTTAGGATATCGCGCCCTGTTTATTCATGAGATGGCCCATGTTTATCAATACCAGCAGCAGATCAATGTTTTGGGTCGGGGTGCTGTTTTACAGATGGCGTATTTCTTTAGTTTTAAAAAATATAATCCTTACCACTATACCCTTAAACCACACAAAGCATTTTTTGACTACAACATTGAGCAACAAGGCGACATTGCTCGTGACATCTATTTAAAGCGAATTAAAAATATTATTTTATATCCGGAACTTGTTCATCAAATTGAGCTGTAAAGTGTCCATGCTCTGTAGCGAATATTTATAGATAAAATTGAATATCACCTGATCATTCTATTTCACACTAGTGCTTGGTCATTGACGCTATTTTAAGTACAAAAAAACAGCATTAATATTTACTTTATGGCACATAAGCTCAGCTAGGCTTTTAAAAGCTATGAATACCTCTAGTATCTCGCTTAAATTCAGATAAAATAGGTTCACCTTATTTTTTTGCTTTGCATCAAAACAAGTGAATTATCATACGATGATGGTGTTTTGTTTTCGCCTTTCGGCAGTATTTTTCGTATCTAAATACACTCGCTGAATAATCACAATAATACAAATCAGTGTGTTAAGTGTATTCACCTATAGGAATAGGATTTAGTTGGAATGAATAGTTTTAAAATTGCACTTGCTCAGTTCTCTCCGCATATTGGTAATCTAGAATCAAACGCAGCAAAAATGCTTCAACAAGCCAATGCTGCAAAAGAACAGAACGCAGATATTATTGTTTTTCCTGAACTTTCTACAGTTGGTTATCCTGCTGAAGATTTATTATTACGTCCAAGTTTAAATAAACGTACACAGCAAGCTTTTGAACAATTGGCGAACGTTAAGGACATCGTTTTAGTCTTTGGTTTTGTGAATCAAACTGAAGATGGTCAGCGCTATAACTCTGCTGCTGTCATGAAAAATGGTCAAGTTCTCGGGATTTACAACAAACAAAATCTTCCAAACTATAGCGTTTTTGATGAAAAACGTTATTTCAGTGAGGGTCATCAACACCTTGTCTTTGAATATTTAGGTCATAAGTTTGGTGTGTTGATTTGCGAAGATGTTTGGGCATTACCAACTGTTCAACAGCTTGCTCAGTTAAATGTTGAAACCACTTTGGTGTTGAATGCTTCACCTTATGAAGTTGGTAAACCACAGCATCGCATTGAAACAATGGCTGCATTGACCAAACAATTGAACATCAATTTGGTTTACTGCAACCAAGTCGGCGGTCAAGATGACCTTGTCTTTGATGGCACAAGCTTTGTGATGAACAATTCAGGTGAAGTTGCATTGCAAGCACCGAGTTTTGTTGAAGATCTATATATCGCAGAATACGATGCTGAACAAAAAGCCTTTAAAACAGGTGCAATCACGCCTGTATTAAATACCATGGCTGAAATCTACCAAAGCCTTGTAATCGCAACCCGTGACTACGTACAACGTTCAGGCTTCCCTGGCGTGATTTTAGGTCTATCTGGTGGTATTGACTCAGCATTAACTTTAGCGATTGCTGCCGATGCGATTGGCGCCGATAAAGTTCAAGCGGTCATGATGCCATATACCTATACCGCGCAAATCAGCGTTGAAGATGCTGCTGAACAAGCCAAGAATATGGGCGTAACTTTTGGTATTGCCGAAATCAATCCAATTGTGAATGGTTTTATGCAAACCTTATTCCCTTTCTTTGGCGATGCACCGACTGATGCAACTGAAGAAAACCTACAAGCGCGTTCTCGTGGTACGTTGTTAATGGCCTTATCGAACAAGTTCGGCAATTTAGTCCTTTCTACGGGGAACAAGTCTGAATTATCTGTTGGCTACTGCACATTGTACGGTGACATGGTCGGTGGCTTTGCAGTTCTTAAAGACGTTTATAAAACGATTGTATTTGAACTAGCAAAATACCGTAACAGCATTTCAGAAACACCAGTGATCCCTGAACGTGTAATTACTCGTCCACCTTCTGCGGAACTTCGTCCAGATCAGAAAGACCAAGACTCATTACCTGAATACGAAGTATTGGATGCCATCTTGTATGCGTATATCGAAGAAGACATGAGCCAAGATGACATCATTGCCAAAGGTTTTGATGCTGAAGTCGTGAAAAAAGTCATCCGTTTGGTTGATCTAAACGAATACAAACGTCGCCAAGGCGCGATTGGTCCACGTATTAGCTCACGTGCATTTAGCCGTGAACGACGCTACCCAATCGTGAATGGTTGGAAACCGGGTATCTAATTACTCGATTCAAATTAAAAAAAGCCCAGTTCTATAACTGGGCTTTTTTATAGGCGCAAAAAACACAGCAGTAAATATAAAAAGTAATTGAGATGTGTATTTCAAAAGTTAGGACATCAATTCATAACATCAAAGATTTGAGTTCTCTTTTATTTCTACATTAACATGGTGAACAGATCATTTTATTAGTGCTGTAATTATTTCAATCTATATGACTTTTTCTAGGCACAAAAAAAGAGACCAAGCTGAGAGCTTGGTCTATAAAAATGGTGGCTATGACGAGACTTGAACTTGTGACCCCCGCATTATGAGTGCGGTGCTCTAACCAACTGAGCTACATAGCCGTAAACTGTGGTGGCATTATCTAGATTTCACACATTATCGTCAAGCATTTTTGTTTGTAATTGTTCAGAGTTTAAACAAGAAAAGTTCAAGATGTTACTATTTAAGCAAATCATGCTATTTTTAGCCCTAATTACTATATTTTTTGATTAAAAATTAGAGTTTTATCATGCAATTCAATTCGATAAAAAAAGCCTGTCTGACCCTTAGCCTAACCGTTATGACACTGACGGGCTGCCAAATCGTCTCCCCAATTTTTGTTGACTATAATGGTGTACGACGTGATGTGGCGACTTGGATTAATAAACAGCCCTTATTGAGCATGCAACAAAAGCGTAGCATGGCTCAACTTAGCCGAGCACAGCAGCCTATCATTCGTCTCGACTTCAATGATCAGGAGAAATTGGTCAGCGTTGCACGCGCTAATGAAGCTGCGATGTATTGTGCCAATCAGCATTTATCAGCACGACAGATTCAACGCCTGCAAAAACAGATCTTCCCTGAAGATGCGTTGCATAAATTAAGCTTGCTTGAGCAACAAGCGTTGCATATTACCCTGACAGAGCAAGAGAAACGGTGTGATTGAAAATATGTCTGCTGTTGGATGAATTATCTAGGCTCAATTTTTCAGCACCAAATTGTCTTACAATTTAGACATAGCTGCTTACATTATTGAGCATTTTTGCTATCGCTAAGCATGGTGAAAACAAGTCTATATTTTGCAATATTTTTATTGCGAATTTCGCAATATCCTTATGAATTTACTTGGTTTTATTCTCAAATAAAAAAGCGTATGATGAAACTATGATCAATGTAAGTAGCGCTTTTTTTCAGGTTTTTCTATCCAAATTCAATTGATCAGATAAGGAGAAATAAGATGGCTTTAAATAATATTTTAGTTCCAGTGGACGGTTCAGAAACTTCTTATGCTGCGGTGGCTAAAGCTGTCGAGTTTGCAAAAACTTTTGGCAGTAAAATTACTGTGGTTCAAGTACTGACGCTCGATCCATATATTGCTGCAGAGTATATTTCAGCAGCGCAAACCAATGATTTAATTGAACGTGCTCGTGCATCGATTTTAAATACACTTGAAGAAGCAAAAGCGAAATTTTCAACTGAAGGTGTCACTGTTGAAACTCGCTTACTTGAAGGTCAAGTGGTACATACAGAACTGGTTAAAGCTGCTGAAGAAACACATGCGGACTTGATTATTATTGGTTCACATGGCCGTACAGGGATCAAAAAATTCTTCTTGGGCAGCGTAGCTCAAAGCGTGCTGGGTGCTTCAGACATTCCTGTTTTGGTTGTACGCAAATAAGCCATTAGATTTATAGCTTAAAAAAGCCTTCTAATCCTAGAGGGCTTTTTTATTGACTGCATCATCAATTATAAAATTATAATTCTATGTTTAAGGCAAGGATTTTTTAGGGTAACCATTGATATTGTTTCAATGAGATGCGTCCATTCACCACAAAGACATTTTCAGCTGCCAATTTCAATTGCTGGATATTTTCACCTTTTTCATTGCAACGCTGCGTGCTGATTTTTCCCTGAGCATTCACCACCCGATGCCATGGGATCGTTGATGTTGCATCTAGATGCTTGAGTACATAGCCAACCAGTCGTGCATGCTTCGGTAAACCCGCTAATTTGGCAATTTGTCCGTAAGTGGCAATCTTCGCCTGCGGTATCAATTGAATGACCGACAAAATTTGCGTTGCCAATTCATCACTCTGCTTCATCTGATCTCCTTTGAGCCGCATAAAAAAGAGAACCCGAAGGTTCTCTTTGATTAATACTTAATTTTGACAGATTAGTACAGTAATTGGTTGTGATCGATTAGATCTTGTAAAGTCACATCGGTATTTTTCAAAGTGAGTAATTCAACTTTATCACCAAATTTAGATCCTGTTCCATCACGATCAATGCTGATCACAGTGTTGCCCTTGCCATCATATTTAACCGAAACAAACTGATCAATATTCGACTGATTGACATTTTGACCTTGTAACAAGGCTTTGATATTCACTTTATCGCCTACAGACGAATTAAAGTCATTCCAAGTATCATGTCCATTACCGCCCGTTGCATCAGCTTGATCCAATACTTTATAAATAACCATATCAATGCCCGCTTTGGTGTTGAATTGATCATTGCCTACTTTATCTGTCACAGTGACTTCAATGGTTTCACCATTGGTTAATTAATTTTTAAATTCAACATCAAAATTCCCTGATAAATCCACTGTGCCTGCGCCAATGACTTTGCCATCTTGATCTTTTACTTCTACCGTTGTACCCGGCTTACCTTCACCTGTGACGTGCTCACCATCATCGGTGATCACCACATCTTTAGACGCGTCAGGTTTAGTCGTATCCTTAGAACCACCAGAATAATCAGATTCACCAACAATAGCTGCACCCAATAAACCAGCACCGGCTGCTCCCGCAATTCAGGGTAAAATTACATCCGTCAATGAATCGTTATAAAGCAGCAGTTTAATTTCTTCTAAAAGTTGATACTGAATAACATCCGCAATATCACCATTGGCTGTTGTAAATTTTGCCCAATACCATGTACCGTCTTCACCCTCAAATACCAAACTATTGTCTGGTGTCGCCTCACTAAAATAGTTTTGTACAGTAATCACTTCCCCATTTTTTTAAGGTGATTATTACGTCAGCACCATTCTTTGTAATTGAAGTAACATCCTCTTTCCGGATTTTGAGTACGATGACAGAATTTTCGATAAGCCCAACTTGATTGGATTCAACTTGATACAAAACTTTATGACTTTCTTTAGAAATGACAGAAATTTACGACATAAGTAAAACCTCATTTATTTACATTAGGGCCGTTTTTATTTTTTTTGGTTTTGTAATGAGTTATTGGTGATTAATAATTTCTTTAATTACAAATCATTAAAACCAATTTTTTTTAATTGTGTGCGTTATATCATGATTTGTGTATTTTTTTGCATAATTGTTTGAATATTTTAATATTTTTATCAATACATTTAGATTTTAGATCCATCTTTATGCAAGTAATAACAAACACTTATTTATGTGATGTAAGTCACAATAACACCAATGAATGACCAGTCATAATTTCCCCCCATTTTGATGTACCATGATGAAACATAACTATAAATAATAAAAGGAAATGCTCAAGCATTTCCTTTTTTAAGTCAAACAAAACAGTTTTAGAAGTTTTCAGGGTTCTCCAAACGACGAACTTCTTGCACTTTTTCTGGGTTATGTACAGCAGCAACACCATCATCCGCTTTGGTATCTATTAACGCTTCTGGGTTATAAACCGTAATGGTTTCATTACCATGGATATCTTCACCCACAATATATTGGAAACCCTTTTTATTCATTTTATGGCACATTCTTTGGTACCAACCTTTAAAGCCTTTGGTTTCTTCATTCGGATTGTAATAAAAAGCATTCATCACAGCAGGTAAACCCAGACCACACACGAGGCCCGACATTAATACTGCGATAAATGTATATCCAATCAAGATACTACTGTATTCACTAAGTTCAGGAATATTGGCAACCGCAAGGATCAAAGCCAATGAAATGCCTCCACGAACCCCACCCCAGGATAAAATCGCAAGACTACCGTTATAGCTTTTTTTACGGAAACTCGGGAAAAATGCGAAAGATAAATAGTTTGCTGCAAAGCGCGATGCATGCAAAATAATAAACGCCACCATGCCGCCTAAAATCAAGCTAAGACTTAAATCTAAGATAAATAACTCAAGACCGATCAGGGTAAATAAAAAGGAATTGATGATTCCTTCCACGGTATGCCAGAAATGATTCACTTCCCTGATTTCTCGCTCTTGAAGAATTTCTTTCCATTTATTCCCAACGATCAAACCACCAATAACACATGCGATTGGTGCAGATGCATGTGCGAATAAAGCGACTAGATAAGAACCACTTGCCAACAACGCTGTGGTTAAAATCAAGGATTCCATTTCATGTTTACCACGGAGTAAACGTAATATTCCTAAACCAAATGCCCAACCAATGATGACTGCGACAACAATTTCATATAACAGTGTTTCAAGCGTACCAATGACGGTAAAATGTTCACCTTGCAAAACATTGAGTAAGGTCATAAACACGGCAATACACATGGCATCATTAAAGAGCGATTCGCCTTCTAATTTCACCATCAAATGATGTGGCGCACGTACAGAACTTAATACACCTTTAACCCCAATTGGGTCAGTTGCACCTAAAGCCGCACCTAATAATAACAACACCAATAAATCAACATGATGACCAATTAAGAACTGATAACCATATAAAGCAACACCAAAAAACACCGCACAAAGCACCAAGGCAATACTGGCCAAAATACTGATCGGCTTCCAATGTAAACGTAAATCTGAAACTTTAAATTTCAAGGCTGAAGAGGTCAAAATAAAACAAATCACGCCATTAATTAAAAAGTCATAAAAGTCGATATGACGAACGGCTTCTTCAATATTGTGTAAATTAATCGTCACAAATTGATTGCCATTGAGCAAACTTGCACCCCATTGCAAAATAAAGACAAAAATTGCAGAAACAATGGGAACACCTATGGCTTGTGGAAAACCCAAGATACGTTTATTAAAAATCGTGGTTGCAATCGAAAGTGCAAAAATAACGGTAAAAACCTGTAGAAAAAAATAATTTCCCATTTCGTTCCCAATTTTGGTGCTCTGTCGCCTACAGAGTGAGATATAGGTATTTTAAAAATAAATACTAAATTATTTGGTATTTAAAAATGAAATATTCTAACGAATTTTATCTAAATACCGTGTATAAATTCAGTTTTTTTTCACATCTTTTATCAAGATCATTTAACATAGCAAGCCTGCATAGATTTTATGCATTTTCATCATCTACATGATTTCTCCTATGCATCAGACTATTAAAACTGTTTTTCGACTCTTTTTTGCTGCGGTGATCTTTATCATTACGGCGGCCCTGCTCCTTACTTGCTATAGCAAGTCACAGGAAATTTTACGTGCTGAGCACTATTTTAGTCAGGCAAAAACCATCTCACTGGATTCAACTCCCAAAGAACAATTGGTTTTGGTCTCCAATAATGAATCACCCGATCGTGCGATTTTTATCATGCTGGCGAATAATGGTTATCTTGCCAAAATGAATTGTGAAAACTATGCACAAGATATTTGTCTAGATGAATTTAATCAGCAACACACCCGACAAATTCAACACCTCGATTTGCTAAAAATCGGACAATTTCAATATATCCAAAATGTGAGTTTCACCAATAGCCGCACTGGACAAAAACAACAATTACGCTATAGCGATGCCCAATTAAAACAGTTCTATCAAAACGATATTTCAGGCCTTAAATATATTGTTTTTGGCGTAGCTTTATTTGCATTTGCCGCATTGTATGTCAGCTATCGTATTGTTCGAAACTTCAAATCATTTCTCAACAAATAAGCTTCAATCTATTTTTCAATGAAAAAAAGAGGATGTTTTGCATCCTCTTTTTTTTTTAAATGGCTTGATTAAAGGTATCACAGCTATTGATATTGCCTGATTTCAACCCTGTCTGGAACCATTTCATACGTTGTTCACTAGTGCCGTGCGTGAAGCTATCTGGGACCACTTGCCCTGTTGCACTTTTCTGTAAATAGTCATCACCAATCTTATGTGCAGCGTCCATCGCTTCTTCTACATCACCCTGCTCTAAAAATTGGGTACGCTGTTGATTATGATGCGCCCAAATACCCGCAAAGCAGTCTGCTTGCAGTTCTTGCATAACCGAATAACGATTACCCTCAGCTTTAGATGCTTGCGCACGGGCCTGCTGGACTTGCTCAGAAATGCCCAAAATCGTTTGGATATGATGTCCAACTTCATGGGCAACCACATAGGCTTGCGCAAAATCACCCGCCTGATCTTGGCGACTCAATTCTGTTTGATTTTGTTCACCCGTAATGCCCATTTGCGTACGCATATCTTTAAAGAATGCGGTATCAATATAGACCTTCTGATCTGCTGGACAATAAAAAGGCCCCATTGCAGCTTGTGCTGTACCACAACCCGAGTTGACCACACCATTAAACATAACCAACTTAGGCGGTTTATACTGGGCATTTAACTGTTCTTGGAAGACTTTAGTCCATGTATCTTCCGTATCAGCCAAAACCGTTCCAACAAAATCCATCGCTTCTTGTTGTTCAGGTGTTGGATTATCCAGACCTTTGACTTCAGCCGTTTGACCCTGTGAAGTCACTTGTTTGGTCGCCTGATATGCTTGCTGCGGGTCTACACCAAAAAACTTCCACGCAACAAATGCCACAACCAAACCGAGAATACTGATCCCACCCGCTTTTGCACCGCCACCACCGCGACGGTCTTCTACGTTTGAACTAACTCTTCGACCTTTCCAGCGCATAGTGATCTTCCTTATATAAAATAGTTGATATCTGTGCGTTTACAGATTAATCCTTTTGCGACTTTGGCCATACTTTTTGAATTAAAGATACGACGCACAACACGATTAAACCTGCAATAAAACCTGTCACTAAATTGATTAAAGTCGGTGTTAATGCACCCACAATACTGCCAACTGTAGGAATATGTTCTGCATAATCTACAGAGCCTTCAATAAAATGGTGTAGTAAAGGCACACCATGGGTAATGATGCCACCACCCACTAAAAACATGGCAATGGTACCGACAATGGTCAATGTCTTCATCAACTTAGGTGCAAATGCTAACAAACCTTGTCCAACGGTCTTTTTAAATTGTGATGCTTGTTGAGTGAGATAAAGTCCTAAGTCATCAATTTTAACAATCATCGCAACAAATCCATAAACACCAACAGTCATTAAAATTGCAATCACTGAAAGCACCATGACCTTGGTCCCAAATGCCGCAGTCGCAACCGTACCCAATGAAATCACCACAATTTCAGCAGATAAAATAAAATCGGTCCGGATGGCGCCTTTGACTTTTTCTTTCTCAAAAGTCACCAAATCCGTTTCAATATGAGTCATCTCTTCACGAGCAACTTCTTCTGTTTTGGCTTTTTTATGATGCAAACTATGCAGAACTTTTTCCACACCTTCATAACATAAGAACAAACCACCAATCATCAATAGTGGTGTAATCAGCCAAGGTGCAACCACACTGATCAATAAAGCAGCCGGAACCAAAATTAATTTATTAACAAAAGAACCTTTGGCCACAGACCAAACAACTGGAAGTTCACGATCCGAACGGACACCACTGACTTGTTGTGCATTCAGTGCTAAATCATCTCCAAGGACACCCGCTGTTTTTTTGGCTGCCATCTTACTCATGACAGCAACGTCATCCAGCACAGTTGCAATATCATCAAGTAAGATTAATAAGCTACTCGCCATTATTTTTATCCTTTAGGCATTTTTTAATATTCTAATTCTATTTAACGCTAAAATTGTATTTAGTTTTTTAATAATTAACAAAATATTCACCCATTTTTCAGTCAATTGTGCTGTGTCAGTAACAATCAAAAATAGAATGCCGTACAATGGGGACATTCTTTGAAAATCAGCCGTAGCTTTGACTACCACTTTGGAACAGATAATGAGTACTCAAGATAATCGTCCAGTGATTTTGACTGGCGACCGTCCGACTGGACAATTACATTTAGGTCATTTTGTAGGTTCTTTACGTTCACGTGTAGGTTTACAAGATTCGCATCATCAACATCTTCTTTTAGCTGATGCCCAAGCCTTAACTGATAATGCCGATAACTTCGAAAAAGTCCGTCGTAATATTATTGAAGTCGCAACCGATTATCTTGCTGTAGGAATTGACCCGACTAAAACCACGATTTGCGTTCAATCATGCTTACCAGCATTGAATGAATTGACCATGTTATATTTGAACTTTGTGACGGTTTCTCGCTTAGAGCGTAATCCAACCATCAAATCTGAGATTCAAATGCGTGGATTTGAGCGTGACATTCCTGCAGGTTTCTTATGCTACCCAGTGGCTCAAGCTGCCGATATTACAGCGTTTAAAGCATCTGTCGTTCCTGTCGGCGAAGACCAAATTCCAATGATTGAACAAACCAATGAAATTGTTCGTCGTTTAAACCGTCAAATTGGTCGTGACGTACTTCCTGAATGTAAAGCTTTACTCTCTAATGTAGGCCGTCTACCTGGTTTTGATGGCAAAGCAAAAATGTCTAAATCTTTGGGCAATACTATTGTGCTTGACGCGACTGATAAAGATATCAAGAAAGCTGTTAATGCAATGTATACCGACCCAAATCATTTACGTATTGAAGATCCAGGTCAAGTTGAGGGTAACGTCGTATTTACTTACCTCGATGCATTCGACCCTGATAAAGAGGCTGTTGCAGAACTGAAAGAACACTATCGCCGTGGTGGCTTAGGCGATGGTACTGTGAAAAAACGTCTTGAAGGCGTGCTAAAAGAGCTGATCGGCCCAATCCGTGAACGCCGTTTAGAATTGCAAAAAGATCCTGATTACATCATGGATATTTTAAAAACTGGTACCGATAGATGCCGTGATATTACCCAACAAACGTTGGATGAGATTAAATCTGGATTGGGTGTGTTCCACTTCTAAATTTAAAAAAATTCCATAAAATTAAGCCTTTCCATTATGAAAGGCTTTTTTACAAGCACTTTTTGTGAAGGTATTCACAAAATCTCCTTAGTTTTAACGTTAGGTAACATCACTTAACGTGAACACCAATGAAATGACTGACCGTTCACTCTATTATCTACTTATGTTTTAGGAATACCTAAATTCATAACATTTCTCCTTTACCGAACCTGTGAAAGCAGATTCGTTGTTATACGCAGTGAACACCCCAATCATTGCGTATTTTTTTGTCTAAAAATTGACAATTACCAATAGAAAAAAGTCCGCTATAAGCGGACTTTTCAATTAATACATCATTTTAAAAACGAATATAAATTAGTAATGAAATAAACGTTTATCTAATGGTAGTTCAATTCCAATTGACGCTCCACCATCATTACCATTTAAATCCGAGTCACTCACCCAACCATTAATTTTTAAAGGCATATCTGGACGTAAATAATGTGTCCAAGTTAAGTCTAGAGCTTTCAATTCATCTTTTTCTGGAAATGCTGCATTGTTCAAAGCAGCACGTTCTGTTTCAGAAACTTTTGCAAAAAATACACGACCATTTAGACGATTTAGTGGATCAATACGTATATTCCCACCCACTGAAACCATTTGAGCATCACCACCTAATGCATGACCAAGTGGATAGCCATGTTGATAGTATCCATCTGTGTAAATAGAGTGATTGTATGAAATGCCTTTGGCATCACCATTAGTTCGAGTATCAACCCATTCAGTATACAGTTGATAAGGCATATTATTTACACTTGAAGAATAATCAACACCTGCAAGATACATGCTTTTTGCTGGTAAACCACCTGCTTCATCTTCACCAATATATTGGCCGTAAAGACTAACTGGAACTTGCACAAGTGGTTGTAAATTCAAACGCGCATCAAAACCCGCGACTTGATTTGATGGATCAGCCTCACCTGTTCCACCATTATCTTTATTACCAATAAAGGCATCCCAAAGTGAACTAAAACTATCGGGACGACCTTCGCCACCCCATTGTATAGAACGTGATGCTCCCAATTCCAAATATGGAGTAGGTTGTGCAGTTAGTCGAAGTCCAATGAGTTTTGCATCTGGGATAGCAGAATAATCATCTAACTGTCCAGCAAAAGCTTGATACTGCCAAGGGCCGATCCATGATAGCCATGGTGTTTCAAAAGCATTCTGTTGTGCACGCTGTGCAGTAACACCGTACACAGGACGACTCGCATCACCACGGATTAAACTACCGTCATGACCAGGCCCCCAATAAGTCGGAATCTGACCTGCAATTAACCATTGGTTCCAAAGCTTCCCGGCAATGTATGAGCCTTCCACATTTACATCTTGATCATGATTAATTTGCTGTTTATCTTCAGCATTTACACGTAAACGACCATCCCAATTTTCACCACCAACGTTGAGCTCAAGTGCACCTTGATATTGCGCTTTTTGATGATCACCAAAATTTTGCGGTAAATTATTTTTATCTGACTCTACAAACAATTCTGCTTTTAATAATGCATTTTCGGCAGTCAATTTATTTTGAATACTTTGTAATACTTTTTGTTGTGCAGGTGTCATCACTTTTGCAGAAGTTAAAGCTCGCTGTATTTCATCACCACTCATTGGCCATGTTGAGGTACTAATTTGAATAACGCCTTGCTGATTCAACCAATTCAAATCTGCGCGTAACTCTTCATTATTTAATACAATCCCCTGAGCAAAAACAGGAACTGATAATCCAAACAGTACAGCAGCATAGAGTGACTTTCTAAAATACATGCTCTTTTTCTCAAGTTTAATTCACAGCCCACCTTAGATTTTTCAACTCATTTATTCAAGGGCGAAACTGTATCTCCTTTCATTTTTTTTCATCATTTCGGTAAAGATGTCCAATAAAAATACAAAATAAAAAACCCGCAGTAAGCGGGTTTTTTATTTCAAAAAACTAAATTAGTTTTTATGACGCATATGTGGGAACAAGATCACTTCACGGATACTTGCAGCATTCGCAAACAACATCACCAAACGGTCAATACCGATACCCTCACCCGCTGTAGGAGGTAAGCCATATTCCAATGCTTCAATGAAGTCTGCATCGTAATGCATTGCTTCATCGTCACCCGCATCTTTTTCAGCAACTTGGGCTTGGAAACGTTCAGCTTGGTCAATCGGATCATTTAACTCTGAGAAACCATTTGCCAACTCACGACCACCGATGAAGAATTCAAAACGATCAGTAATATGTGGATTTTCATCATTACGACGTGCTAATGGTGAAGTTTCCGCTGGATATTCTGTGATGAATGTCGGTTGACGAAGTTTTGTTTCAACAGTTTCTTCAAATACGATGGTTTGAAGTTTGCCTAAACCAAAACCAGGTTTTACTTGCTCTTTCAGTTCATTTTTAACGAAGTTTGCAAGAAACTCACGGTCAGATACATTTTCAGCGGTGAACGTTGGGTTGTGTTCAAGAATCGCATCAAACATCGAAATTTTCTTGAATGGACCTTTGAAACTATACACTTCATCACCATAAGGCACATCAGTCGAACCTAAGATGTCGATGGCCAATTTTTCAAGCATATTTTCTGTCAAAGCCATCAGGTCTTTGTAGTCTGCATATGCTTGGTAGAATTCAATCATTGTGAATTCTGGATTATGACGTGTTGATACACCCTCGTTACGGAAGTTACGGTTAATTTCGAACACGCGCTCAAAACCACCAACGACCAAACGTTTTAAGTAAAGCTCAGGCGCAATACGTAAAAATAAAGGCATATCTAATGCGTTGTGGTGAGTTTCGAATGGACGCGCAGATGCACCACCCGGAATCACATGCATCATTGGTGTTTCAACTTCCATAAAACGCTCATTGCTCAAATATGAACGAATACCTGACACCACTTTTGCACGAATTTCAAAAGTTTTACGTGTTTCTTCGTTCATGATGAGGTCTAAATAACGCTTACGGTATTTAACTTCAGTATCAGTCAAACCATGGAATTTGTCTGGAAGTGGACGGAGTGATTTGGTTAAAAGCTCAAAATGTTCAATATGAACATACAGGTCACCTTTACCAGAACGACCAATATAACCTTCAATGGCAATAATATCGCCCAAATCGAGTGCTTTAATTGTTGCAAGAACATCAGCATCCAACTCTTTACGTGGTACATAAAGCTGGATACGACCAGTCATATCTTGGATTACGATGAATGAACCACGGTTCAACATCACACGACCAGCAACTTTTACATAAACCTTTTCGCCTGCTTCAATTTCTTCTTTTGATTTTTCAGCGAATTGATCTTGTAGGTCTTGTGCATAGTGTTCACGCTTAAATGTGTTAGGCCACGGGCTAACACCTGTTTCCTTGGCGTGCTCTTTGATGTGCTCTAACTTGGCATGACGCTGTGCAATTAAATCGTTTTCGGAAATGGCTTGTTCAGAAGTCGATTGAGCGTTATGTTGCGTCATCTCTGTCTCAAATAGTTAAAAAACGGAAGTTGCATAGCATAGCAGATTTCCTTTGAATTGAGCAGTAAGCAATGCGCGCATTTTTTTAATAAGTAGAAATTTATCGAAGTAAGATGTTTTAATCGTTATACCTTCAGGTAGACATAGAACCTACTTTACAGATGTGCAGTAGATAAAAATTAAATACTCAAGCTCGAAAACCTACATTTTAATGATATCAGATGATAACTAAAAGATTTAAAAATACTTATAATTATCAATACATTAAAATATATATCAACAACTTAATTCAACCTATTAATCTATTTTCTTTAAGACTAAAGTCTTTTAAATGCCTATAAATTAGACCAAAAGCTAAATTCTCTTTTTGACAATTCTCTCTACAATGAAGTCATAAAATTGTTGAAAAATAAAATATTCAACACATCCAAAAATGTTTGAAAACAGTGTGTAGAAAAACAATGACTTCCTGCTTATCGAAAATTCTGTTTTTACATGGATTGGATTCTTCCCGTGAATCTACGAAGTTCCATGCCATCAATGCAAAACAAAAATTCTGCATTGAAGTGGACTATCGCAACTTAAATTTTCAAACTGTTGCGGATTTTTACCACGAGAGTATTGAAACCATTAAGCCCGATATCATCGTCGGGCATAGTCTCGGGGCATATTGGGCATTAAAAATGTCGCTGTTTCATCGCATTCCATGTGTAATTGCCAACCCGAGTCTGCATCCAGACTTTCGCGACGACTACCCTGCAATCAATGAAATGGATTTGGATAACGATATTCCACAAATTGCATATATCGAACGTGGGGATGAAATCTTGGATATGTATGAGGCAGAAAAACAACTCGAGGACTATATGCAGGTTCAAGTCATGGATGGCGGACATCATCGCCTTCAATGCCCTGAAAATATTAATGATTTAATCCAACATCTCGAATTAAATTACTTAAAAAAATAAATCATAATATTAATATTAAGCTTAAGCAGCAGCGTCGTTTTTAGCAGACATAAAAAAGCCTTGTCATAGACAAGGCTTTTTACATTTTAAACCTGACGCTTAGGCAGCATCTGCTTCAGGACGTGTTTTATCATCTAAAACAGACCAGATATTTAAACCTAAATCTTTATGCAAGTCAGGCAAATCTAAGAAAATGCTTGCGCCTAAAACTTGGTGTTTACATTTTTCAGCCAATTGTTTCACTGCACGAAGCGTACCGCCCGTCGCCAATACGTCATCCACAATAATTACTTTTTGTGATTCGATTTCAGCTGACATTTCAAGACGATCTAAACCGTATTCAAGGCTATAACCAACACCGACAACAGGTGGTGGTAATTTTCCGGCTTTACGTACCAACACCAAACCTTTACCCGTACGCTGGGCAAGTAAGCTTGCCAAAACAAAACCACGCGCTTCAACTGCAATAAAGCTATCTACTTCTGCCAATTGCTCAGCTGGAATACTTGCAATTAGGGCATCAGTTAACGATTCGATGTTATTCATAAATAACGGCGTAAGGTCAAAGAAACAAATTCCTGGTTTTGGGAAATCTTGGACAGTACGAATGTTAGACCACAATGCCGCAGCAGTAGAATTACTCATAATAGGAGAAAATAAATTAAGGAAGGAATGTGTGAATTTTAACGCGATTTGAGAGAAAAGAACAGCTAACCCCCGACTAAAATGCATATTTAAGATACAGCAAATTTACATAAGTTATTGATTATTAATATTGTATTTATTTAAAAAATATCAAATATATATTTTCCTAATCATAAAATAAAAGATTTTAGAGATTTTTTCTGCAAGACTTTAGTCTATGTAGATAGAAAAAGCGGTATTTAGAACCCAATTCACGGAAATGAATTCAAATATACTTTTCAATAGGCATAAATATTGTCAGACAATTTTTCCCAGATCTGGGGTTTTGATGATATTTATTGTCCCTCACTGCCATTCTGCTTTTAATTTCACTCATTAAACTCTTAGCCACTTTACTTTATCGTTAGAACTGCGTAAAAATTTAACATAAGAGTCTACTGTATAAGGCTAATTAACCTTAAGGTATAAACTTATACAGTTATGAAGTATTTACTGACTTAATTTTGTGTCAGTTTTTGGAGAATGGAATGAAAAAGTATCAGTGCATCGTTTGTGGATGGATTTATGACGAAGCAGAAGGCTGGCCACAAGACGGTATCGTGGCAGGAACGAAATGGGAAGATATCCCAGATGATTGGACTTGCCCAGACTGTGGCGTCTCTAAAGTAGATTTTGAAATGGTTGAAATCTAATAAATAGAATCTAAGGCCATCATCGTTATGGTCTTTTTTTTGTCTTTAAAAAATATGAAATGTGTTTGGAGTTGAGTATGCACCCTATTGTCATTATTGGTTCTGGTATGGCGGGATATGCCGTTGCACGTGAATTTCGAAAGTTAAATACTGAACTAGAACTTATTATGATCTGTGCGGATGATGCCATTAACTACGCTAAACCGACATTATCCAATGCGCTCGTTGGTAATAAAACTCCTGAGCAAATCCCTCTAGGGGAT
Organism: Acinetobacter sp. YH12251; assembly: GCF_013417465.1. Lineage (NCBI taxonomy): Bacteria > Pseudomonadati > Pseudomonadota > Gammaproteobacteria > Moraxellales > Moraxellaceae > Acinetobacter > Acinetobacter sp. YH12251. Next base: position 39,207 of record NZ_VPDZ01000004.1, read on the forward strand.
GCCGAAAAAATGTCGGCTCAACTCAATATGCAAATCATCAATAAGAGTTGGGTTAAATCCATTGATGCAGCAAAACATGAGCTTACTATTGAAAGCCAAAATGGAACTCAAACACAACTATATTCAAAACTCGTTTTAGCAGTCGGCGCAAATCCAATTCGCTTAGCTATTTCGGGTGATGGCAGTGAAGACATTCACGTCGTCAACAATTTAGATCACTACAAAGCTTTCCGTAAACAGCTTGCAGCACGTGAAGATAAACGTGTGGTGATTTTAGGGGCAGGCTTGATTGGCTGTGAATTTGCCAACGACCTCCAAAATACTGGGGCGAAAGTATCGGTGGTCGATTTAGCTCCGCAACCTTTGGGTCGCCTACTGCCGTCTCATGTTGCAGCTAAATTCCAAAGCAATTTAGAAGAAACGGGTATTCAATTCGTTTTAGGTACGACAGTCGACAAAGTGTCACGTATTGAAAATGGTGATTATCAAGTGAGCCTTGCCAATGGTCAAAGCTTAGTGGCAGATGTTGTGTTGTCTGCGATTGGCTTACAGCCTGAGATTAACTTAGCAAAACAAGCTGGCATTCACACCAGTCGTGGCGTATTAACCAATAAAGGCTTAGAAACCAACTTGGCAGATATCTATGCTGTCGGTGACTGTGCTGAAGTCAATGGTACCCTTCTTCCATACGTCATGCCGATCATGCAACAAGCACGTGCTTTGGCAAAAACCCTCAATGGCGAACATACCGCAGTGCATTATCCTGCCATGCCTGTAGCTGTTAAAACACCTGCTGCACCTTTAACTGTCCTTCCTGCACCTATTGATGTAGAAACCCAATGGGAAACAGAAGAGCTTGAAGATGGCATGATTGCCCGTGCGATCGATCAAGATGGCGTATTACGTGGATTTGTACTGCTCGGTGCAACTGCTGGGAAGCAACGCTTAACTTTGACTAAGCAGGTTCCGGACTTGATTCCTGCTTCAGTTTAAGGTTTAAATACAAGGACGTCCTGATAATAATAGACGTCCTTTTTAAAGGAAAATAACAATGAATAGTGCCCTTCAGTTTAATATTTCACCTTATGCCTCTTTTATGCATGAAACTCGCGTAGAGTTAGGCAATGGCATTGAACTTCATGTCGAAGTGGGTGGTCATCCTGAAGATCCCGCAATCTTATTGATTATGGGACTCGGCGCACAAATGTTGTATTGGCCCGATTTCTTTTGTAAGTCCCTAATAGATCAAGGTTACCGAGTTATTCGCTTTGATAATCGTGATATTGGTCTGTCGAGTAAAATTCGTAACCCAGGCCCACGTCTTAACACCTTTAAATTGATGGGACGTTTTGCCTTAGGTCTAGAGAATCAGGGTGCGCCCTATGATCTATACGATATGGCAGACGATGTTGCACTATTAATTGATCGTATGGGACTCGATAAAGTCCATATTTTAGGCGCTTCGATGGGCGGCATGATTGCTCAAATCGTGGCAGCACGCTATCCAGACAAAGTTCACAACTTAAGCTTACTGTTTACCAGTAACATCCAACCCTTACTTCCACCGCCATTTCCAAAGCAATTATTTAGTCTAATTGAAAAACCTGAATCTAACGATGAAGATGGAATTATTAACCATAGCCTGAAAGTTTTTAATATTATAGGCTCTCCAGGCTATATTAATCAGCTTGAAGCGATACAAACTGCACGTAAACTCTATAAGCGGAGTTATTACCCAGCGGGTGTACTTCAACAGTTTTTAGCAATATTATGTACAGGTTCCCTGCTGCAGTTGGATAAACAAATTCAGCATAAAACCATTGTGGTTCATGGAGCTCGTGACCGTTTGCTGCCGCCAAGCCATGGTAAGGCCGTTGCAAAGGCTATTTCAGGTGCTAAATTTGAATTAATTGATGGAATGGGGCATGATATCCCACCGCATTTTATTCCATATCTTAGCGGTTTGTTTGCTGATCACTTTAAATCATAAATTAGGACACTATGGCTGCATTACCATCCTTAAGACAGCTGTCATATCTAGTAACACTGTCAGAAACGCTACACTTTACTGAAGCTGCGCGTCGTTCTTTTGTCACCCAGTCTACTTTGTCTGGCGGGATCATGGAACTTGAGCGTTTACTAGGTGGCGTATTGGTAGAACGCGACCGTCAAAACGTGCGTTTAACTCCTCTTGGCGAACAAGTTGTGGGACGAGCCCGAGTTCTATTGGCAGATGCGCAAGACCTAATGCGTTTAAGTCGTGAAATGAGCGAACCTCTAACGGGTGATTTACATCTAGGGGTCATTCCTACTATTGCGCCGTTCTTACTTGCGCCATTATTAGAAGAAGTGCATAAGCAATTACCAAAAATTCAATTGCATTTACATGAAGCACAAAGTGAAAAAATTGTAGAGAAACTCGAGCACGGTAATCTAGATATCGTATTACTTGCTCTTCCTTTCGATACACGTAGCTTGAAAGTTGCAGAAGTAAACAAAGAAAAATTGTTCTTGGTGTACAACAAAGCTGACCAAAATGCAGCTCAAGCGAAATCTTTAGACGACCTAGATTTATCTCGTTTAATGTTGCTTGAAGAAGGCCATTGCTTACGTGATCATGCTTTGAGTGCTTGCCCGATTGGTGAACGTAAAAATGACCATCGATTAAAAGCAAGCTCATTGCCAACTTTGGTTGAAATGGTTTCCGCAGATTTAGGCTTTACCTTATTGCCTGAAATTGCAGTTCATACCAATATGATCAAAGCCAATGAAGATTTGGCTGTGAAAGAAATTGAAGCAAGTCCTACACGCACATTGGCATTGGTAACACGTAAGAGTACACCGCTTCAAAGTGAATTTGATGTATTGCTTCAAATCTTGCAGAAAATCACTAATAATCTGCACTAACTAATCAGTGTGAAAATTAAAGAGAGCCCTGTGCTCTCTTTTTTATTTGGCAGAAATGAATAATGCAGAAGTAATAATATTGAGATGAGTTTAAAATTGAAAATGAAAAATACATTCTCTAGAAAAAAGAAAAGGCTAACCCAAATAGGTAGCCTGATAAGGTAATATATGACTTGATGTATATCTCAATTCATCGCCTCAACAATATCTTCACACTAGCCAGATAAGTAAGAAGATAAATACATCTTAGTAAAATATAACTTTCGTTAAAATCACTAGTTTCAGGTATTTTAGAGAAAGTACGTCTGATTCATTTTCAAAGGGCTTTTTTTTATTATTGTGTTTTATGCTATAAAATAACCATTGATGAGAAATAAAACACATTATTTTAAATAGTCACTAATATTTATGTTTAAAATAACTAAGCAATAGGTGAATATTAACTCACATCAGAAACAGTTCAATTTATTAATTGTCAAAATACTGCTTTCACATTTCAATTATTATTTTCAATTCGAATCTAAATCTGATGATTATTTAATCAATATTCTAAAAATAAAAACGAAAAAACTATAAATCTTTGCATTCAATATAATGAAAAACACAAAAAACCATACATTAATTAAATTCTATTATATCACAATAACTTAATTATACTTTGATATATAAATCACTACTTCTAGGTATATTTTTCTAATTCACTTTCATGCACATTATGGAAATGCAATTTGATTAAAAATAATAAATGAGCGAAATGTATGATGAGTGAATTTTTATTACCAGTACCTGTTTTGATCATTGATCATCAAGCAATGACTTCAAAAACAGTGCTGTTTAACATCTTAGAAAACCTCGGTTATCCTGAAGATCTCATCACATTTACAGAAAACTTAGCAGATGCAGAACAACAAATTTTCAATCAATTACCCAATTTAATTTTTTTAGTGATCACTCAGCAGTCCGATATCTCTTTCATCCATAAAATCAAAAAGATTTATCCTTCGAGTAATCTCATCATTTTAGTCAATGAACAATCTACAGATTTAACCTTACATGCCATTCAGTTAGGTGCAACCGCCTATATGTTGATTCAACAACCGATGGAAGATACTTACAACCAACTGAAAACCATTTTAAGAGGTGGCGCTGCATTGCATCCCAGTTTTGCTAAATTTTTATTGAGTGAAACTTTTAGTCCGCAAAATGCAGCACCTAAACAGCTCAGTCTGAATCCAGCTGAATACCAAATTTTAGATATGGTCAGCCATAGCGCGACTCAAGAGCAGATGGTCCGTGAGTTAAAACTTTCAACGTATCAAATTGATGGTTTTGTTAAAAATATCTACCGAAAAATTAGTAGCTACAGCTAAATTTAGCTGAGATAAACGATTCAAAAACAATCTAGAAAATTTAAAAAAAATAAAGGGAACATTGCTCCCTTTATTTTTGTTCAACACATTTATTTAAATGCGTCTAAAAGCACATGCTGTGAATTATGTGCTTCCTCACCCTCTTGAACATGCGTACGAATCCAGCGCCCATCGCTTTGGAGTAACCAAGCTTGCTGATTATCTTTTAAGTAATTCACTAAACCTAATTGATAAATACGCTTTTTCAACGCTGGATCTTCAATTGGAAAACAGGCTTCCACGCGATTAAATAAATTACGATCCATCCAGTCTGCACTTGAACAAAAAATACGTGAATCACCATTATTACTGAAATAATACACTCGAGTATGCTCTAAAAAGCGCCCAACAATAGAACGCACGCGAATATTTTCAGAGAGCCCCGGTAAACCTGGACGCAAACAACAAATAGAACGAATAATTAAATCAATCTGTACACCTGCTTGTGACGCTTCGTACAGTTTATTGATCAACTGAACTTCTGTTAATGCATTAACCTTGACTATAATTTGCGCAGACTTACCCGCTTTAGCATTAGTAATTTCATTATCAATATAATTGATGAGTTGAGTATGTAAGGTAAATGGCGCATGCAGCAGTTTTTTTAGCTTCGCCATTTTACCCATACCGGTCAATTCTTGGAAAATACGATGTACATCTTCACAGAGTTCTTTATCTGTGGTTAATAGACCGTAATCCGTGTAGATACGCGCATTTCCCGCATGATAATTGCCCGTACCTAAATGCACATATCGCACCAATTTATTGTTTTCGCGGCGTACCACCAAAATCATTTTGGCATGAGTTTTATAGCCCACGATGCCATACACGACAACTGCGCCTGCTTCTTGTAATACATTAGCCACAGCAATGTTTGATTCTTCATCAAATCGTGCTCGAAGCTCAATTACAGCGGTGACTTCTTTGCCATTACGTGCTGCTTCCGCTAAAACTTGCACAATCTCCGAATCTGCACCACTTCGATAAAGCGTTTGTTTAATGGCCAAAACTTGTGGATCACGTGCAGCTTCACGCAGTAAATTAATTACCGGTGCGAATGATTCAAAGGGATGGTGCAGCAAAATATCTTGTTTTTGCATCGCACTAAAAATGTTTTCAGATTTTTTGAGTACTTTCGGTATAACAGGAATATGTGCGTCATAACGTAGATGTGGACGTTTAAAGTTTGACAGTAAACGTGCAAGGTTAACTGGTCCATCCACTTTATAAAGTTGCTCTTCTTCTAAATCGAACTCATCAAGCAAATATTCATAAATATGCTGCGGACAATTTTCTGTCACTTCCAAGCGAACGGCGCGACCAAAACGACGTGAATTCAACTCACCTTTGAGGGCTTTAGCCAAATCTTCAACATCTTCATTTAAAGCCAAATCGGCATTACGCGTCACGCGGAATTGGTAGCAACCCGTTGCCGTCATGCCGGGGAACAAATCAGAGACATGTTCATGAATAATTGCCGATAGCATCACATGATGCTCTTTGCCACCGGTTAATTCATCAGGAAGCCGAACGACACGTGGCAGCGAACGTGGTGCAGGCACAACGGCTAAGTCAATCTGACGACCAAAAGCATCCTTCCCTTCTAAAGTCACAATAAAGTTCAACGATTTGTTGACTAAGCGAGGGAATGGATGTGCGGGATCTAAACTAATTGGGGTTAAAACTGGTGCAACTTGTTCTTGGAAATACTTTTTTACCCAAGCCGATTGTGCAGGGGTTAATTCACCACGACGTAAGAAGCAAATGTCTTCTTCACGCAGTTTAGGTAAAATTTCTTGATTTAAAATACGATACTGGCGCTCAATTGCCGCATGCGCTGTCGCAGAAATTTCATCTAATACTTGTTTTGGTGTTAAGCCATCTGGACTGCGGCTTTCATTACCTAAGTCTAGCTGTTCCATCATTCCCGCAACACGAATTTCAAAAAATTCGTCTAAGTTGCGCGAAAAGATCAGCAAGAAATTCATGCGTTCAAGTAAGGGGTGTATCGGATCAACCGCTTGTTCAAGCACACGCAGATGAAAGTCGAGAATCGATAACTCTCGATTGATATAACGATCATTATAAGTATATTCAGTAGGTACTTGCGCGACTTCAGCTGCGGTATTCATTTCAAACCCATATTAAAAAATGTGTGCTGTACTCAGTTTAGTATGCTTCAAATTTGTGACAATTTCATAAAAAAAGCCCATTAATATGAGCTTTTGTTGTAATTCAAATCACTGCCATGCCATTTGACGAGTGTTTAGATCGTTCTTAATCTGGGATATGGCTATAACGCATATATTTTTGGATCATGCGCTTACGATAATTTAGCTTACGATCTTGTCGATTTTCATCATAATATTTTGGATTAGGCAAAATAGCCGCAATAAACGCTGCTTGCTCTCGACTCAAACTCCTTGAACTTTTACCAAAGTAGTGCTGTGTTGCAGCTTCTACGCCGTAAATGTTATCCCCAAACTCAACCGAGTTGAGATATACCTCTAAAATGCGCTGCTTCGTCCACATGCGTTCCATCATCCATGTTGCAACGGCTTCCTGTCCTTTTCGGATAAATGAACGCTTATTATATAAAAATAAGTTTTTTGCCAATTGCTGAGAAATGGTAGACCCACCTGCGACTACTTTGCCTTTATCTTTATTACGTTCTAAGGCATTTTGCATGCCTTCCCAATCAAAACCTTTGTGTTGTAAAAACTTGCCATCTTCCGCGGCAACAACAGCATGTTTGACATAATCACTGATTTGGTCGTAATCACGCCATTCGTGTTTAATCGGTTTTGATGGCTCAGACCAATAATCTAAACGCATCATCATCGTCGATTCCACAGGATGCGTACGCCACCACACTAGACTCCCAAAGATCCAAAGCTGCACCAAAAGCACAAGACTGACAAGAATTAACAATGTACGAACAATAAAGGCTTTCATGTCAGTGTGTTACTCCAGAAATTCTGTTTTTTCATGTTAAGCTTATTTTTAAATATTTTGACACAGTACAAGAATAGCATGTCTGAACTCAGCCCTCCTGCTGTATCAACCCGTAAGCTGCAAATCCAACTGTGGTGGATCACGGCACTCTTAATTACCATCAATGTTGGACTCTTTGGCTGGCAAGTGTTGCATGGAATGAACGTTAGCCAACCCGACACACTAGATGCTTTGCGTTGGGGTGCTGATTATGCACCTTTAACCTTTTTAGAGGAACCCATCCGCTTATTCAGCAGTATGTTTTTTCATTTTGGCCTGATTCACCTGATGTTGAATATGTGGGCTTTGTATATTTTTGGCAGTGTTGCCGAGCAAATGTTAGGTCGTTTCTATTTCCTCGGCCTGTATGTTTTAGCAGGACTGATGGGAAGTTTGTTGAGTGGGTATTTAACCATTCAAGACAGCTATGCATTATTGGCCGAAGGTGCAGCCAATCAGCAGCTTTTCCCGAGTATTGGTGCAGGTGCATCGGGTGCAGTGATGGGAGTGGGTGCAGCGTTGACGATTATTTCGCTGCTTCCCATGTTACCTAAACAGCAATTTTATCCGGATAAAAAAACCTTATTGATGGTGATGGGCATTAACCTCGCGATGGGCTTTATGATCAGTGGGATTAATAATGCCGCGCATATTGGCGGCATGTTGATGGGCGCTGCCTTGGCTTTCATTTGGTATGTGGGACAAAAATTACATCAATCCCTGCTCATTCAAATCATCGGTCTAATCGCCGCAGCTGTCGGATGCTATCTGTTTTATCTGCATTGCCAACAATTAATCCAACCGATTTTACCGCTTTGGGAACACTTTATCCTGCTGATGAAGCAATCTCTCGCAGCACGTTAAACAGTGGAATGAACCCTGTAGCTATAACACAGACATGTTAAAAAACACGTCAAATCATGTCTAAACCTGAACTAGGTACTGGGTTCCTGCTCCACTCTTAACTTGCTCAGCTGTTAACCATCTCCACCCTTAACTATTCAGTTCACGCAAACTTTCTAAGGGTGGAATATCGCAAAGATAACTTAAGCGATAACGTCCGATCAAAGTACAGACTAAGGTCATGACCAGTGGGAGGATCAACCAAATTTCTGCATGTAGCTGGATGACCAGTTCCATTTTATAACTGACAATCGCACTGATCACTTCGGCAAAAATACATGCCACGACACCTGAAATTAGCCCCATCAAACCAACTTCCAAACTGAGCATCGACTTTAGCTTTTGCTTGGAACTGCCAAAGGAACGCAGTAATGCCACTTCTTTTTTGCGTTCATCCATAAATAAGTTCAAACATGCGATCAAGACCAAAATGCCTGAAATACTGACCAATAGCGCCAAGATAGTAATAATCTGAACCAATACGCTGACGATGCGTTTGATCTCATCCAAAATCAGACTGACATCAATAAACACGGTATTCGAAAACTGCTGAATTAGACCAATTAACTGATTTTTATCTTGCGGTGGAACATAGAAACTCCCCAAATAGCTGCCGGCATTTTCATCCATGGTTTGGGGAGAGAAAATAAAGAAGAAATTTGGACTAAAGCTTTCCCACTCCACACTGCGAAGGTTGATCACCTTGGCTTGTAAAATCCCTTCAGGAAGGCTAAAACTCAGTCGATCTCCAATTTGAATACCCAGTTCTTGTGCGGTTTTCACTTCTACCGATACTTCATTGACCTGTTGAAACTGCTGATTGCCCGCGATGATTTGATTATCTTTTGGAAAAGTTGCAGCCTGTGTGAGATTCAATTCACGGCGTAATGAATTATTGCTTTTAATTAAGGCATCCGAAAAAGGGAGATCATTTTTGGCAACTAATCGTCCACGAATATTTGGGTACATCGGCGTCCCTTGCCAACCATGCTGCTTGAGTTGTTGATTAAAATCCTGCAACTCAAATGGCGGTAATCCATAGACAAATTGGTTAGGTGTCCCTTGTGGCAATTGTTGTTGCCAACGTTCCAGCAAATCTGTACGTAATACCGCTAAAACCGTAATCAGACTTAGACCCAATGCTAATGCGGTAATTTGAAATGCCGTTTGATACGGTGTGCGTATATACGCTGAGATTTTCGTCCCCCAACTTTTCAAAGCCTTTAAACTGAGCCAGACCATCATATATAGGCCAACACACAGGAAGATGATGGCGCAAATCAGCCACAGGGTGAGTTGTAAATTTTCAGTTAAAACCACACAAAACACCACCAAACTGAGTGTTCCGAAACTGAGCATCCAAAGCATGGAACGTACAGAACGCTCTTGTTGTCGTATCACCCGTGCTGGCGGTGTCCCTAATAATTGCCAAAGACTTGGAAGAACAAATCCTAATAGCACAATCGCACTGGTGAATATTGCAATTGGAAGCGGGCCAAGCAGCATAGACAGGGCTGAAAACTCTAATTGTAAATTTGGAATCAGCTGTAGCATCAGTTGCAATAAGCCAAACCCCAATCCCAGACCAATCAAACTTCCAAACAGGATTGAAAGCCCGAGTACAACCAACAGTAAAGCCAGATAAGCACTTAATATTTGCTGTTTGGTCGATCCAATACAGCGCATCAGTGCAATGGCATCCTGATTTTGTTGTACATAGCGCTGGCTGGTTAATGCGATGGCGATACCACAAAGTAGAATGGTTAAAATATTCGCCAGTTGTAAAAACGTTTCTAGGTTTGCAATCGGCTTCATTAAGCGAGTATTGCCTTCACTGGCATTTCTCATTTTTAAACTGCTTTGAGCTGCATCCTGAACCTGCGTATGATCTGAGTTAGCGGAACGGTCTTCGCTTTGATCACCAAATTTCTGCTTATAGAGTTTTTCAAAGCGCTGGGTATTTTGTGCATCTCCTGCCATTAACAGGCGATATTCAATCCGACTCCCGACTTGGATGGCATTGGTTCTCGCCACCTCAGACTGCGCAATCATAACTGTCGGTGAAAAACCACTGAAACCGAGTTCCTGATTGGTGTCATGGATGATTTTGGCACTGACTTGAAAAGCAGCATCAGCAATATTGATCTGATCTCCAACCTTAACACCCAACAAATCCATGGCACGCGGACTTAACCAAACCTCACCTGCTTGTATGGAGCGGTTTAGTTTCGGTTCTGTTTCGATTTCACCTCTTAATGGAAATGCGGCATCAACGGCCTTGACATTGACCATGACAAATTGCTGATCAGTGTGCGCCATGCTGCTAAATAGCGTGACATTCGATTGTTTTAATTGCTGTGCTTTGGCTTGTTGTTGCCACTCTTGTGGAATTGGTTCATTGGCTGTCAGCACCAAGTCTGCTGCCAACATTTCAGCAGCTTGTAGCGCTACAGCATTTTGAATTTGTACATTGCTAAACTTTAAAGCCGTGGTGGCACTGATCGCCAAGGTCAGTGCGATCAATAATAAATATACACCCGTAGTTTTAAAACTCAGCTGTAAGAGTGGTCGAAACAGTGCCAAAAGATTCATGCAGCATCTCCTGTTCGATGCTCAATCAATTGACCATTGACCAATTCAAAATGGCGCTGACATTGACGGGCCAACTCGGCATCATGCGTCACCAATACCAAAGTGGTTCCCATTTCACGATTTAACTGAAATAACAGTTGTTCAATTTCCTGTGCTGTTGCACTGTCTAAATTACCTGTCGGTTCATCTGCAAAGATCAGATCGGGTTCACTCACCAAAGCACGGGCAATCGCAACCCGTTGCTGCTCACCACCGGATAAAACTTTAGGGGCTTGATGCGCTTGACGTTCTAATCCAACCTTTGCTAACAGTTTTAATGCTTTTTCTTCGGCAGCTTTGACCTGAAAATTTGCTTGTAACCGTAGCGGCAGCATGACATTTTCCAGTGCCGTTAAATGTGGCAACAACTGGAAAGACTGAAAGACAAAACCAATATGAGCCAAACGGACTTGAGCACGCTGTTCTTCATTTAATAGATGAATGTCCTGACCACAGACCCGTAATTGTCCCGAACTGGCCTGATCTAAGGTCGCCAAAATCCCCAACAAGGTGGATTTACCTGAACCAGAACGACCAGTAATTGCAACTTGTTCCCCTGCAAATATTTCAAGATCGAGGTGTTCAAAGATCGATAACTGTTTTTGTGGAAGTTGTATCTTTTGTGTCAATTGCTGTGCAGAAATAATCGCCTGTGGCATGATGTCAACATCTGTCGTGAGTTGGGTCATATCTTCCCTATATGCAAAATCGCATTCAAAATAATCGTCTATTGAGTTACTTGCTGGCTATTGCACTGATGTTCTGCCCGATGCTGCTCTCTGCCAAAACCATTATGATTTTGGGCGATAGCTTAAGTGCGGGTTATGGTGTTTCAGTGCAGCAAGGTTGGGTTCACTTATTACAAAAACGTCTAGACCAACAGTATCCGAAACAACATAAAGTGGTCAATGCAAGTGTCAGCGGTGAAACCACCAGTGGTGCTTTGGCACGACTGCCTAAACTGTTGCAGACCCATCGTCCAGACCTTGTGGTGATTGAGTTAGGTGGTAATGATGGTTTACGCGGACAGCCCCCTGCACAAATTCAAAAAAATTTAGCGCAGCTGATTCAAAAAAGCCAACAGGCTAAATCGAAAGTGATTTTATTTGGAATGAAAATTCCACCGAATTATGGCAAGGCATATAGCCAAGCTTTTGAAAATAACTATCAAGTGTTGAGCCAACAGTACAAAGTCAAATTATTACCTTTCTTTATGCAAGGGGTGGCGGGACATAAAAATTTGATGCAACAAGATCAGATTCACCCGAATGCCAAAGCGCAACCGATTTTGCTGAACAATGCATATCCATTGATCAAAGCAAGCTTATAAATTTAGTTGGTGAAAATCGGTTCATAAAAAAGGCGCTTCATGAGCGCCTTTTTTAATATCTTGTCTTTACTGTAATTTGCTTAGAAATCGTAGAAGCTTACTTCACCCGTTTCGAGTGAATACTCAGCGCCCACCACTTTTAATTTGCCTTGCGCAATTAAGTTTTCGAGGACTGCTGAACCATGACGAAGTTGATTTACTGATGCAAAAACGTTTGAACGTACTGCATGCATTGAAAGTTTTTCGAGGTCATCTTTCAATTCAGTTTGCATGAGTATTTCTACAGATGGACGAACGCGGTTCACAATCGACATCAAGTTAGCTGATGGCGGTGTCGCAGGGTTAGTTAAAGCTTCAATCGTAGAATGAATCGCGCCACAGTGTGTATGACCCAATACAATGACCACAGGACAACCGAAGCTTTCTGCTGCAAATTCCACGCTACCGACTTGAGACGGTGCCACAATATTACCTGCAACACGAATCACGAATAAATCGCCTAAGCCTTGGTCAAATACCATTTCAGCAGGAACACGTGAGTCTGAACATCCTAAAATAATCGCAAAAGGTTCTTGGCTTTCGGCCATTTCAGCACGTTGTTGATGCGTCAAAAGCTTTGGGTGATTCGTTTCACCGTCTACAAAACGTTGATTCCCTTTTTTTAAACGATCTAAAGCTTCTGCTGCTGTTAGCATGTTCTAATTACCCTTATCCGAAGTTGCAATATTTTAATCCCAGTCGAATCGATTGTCACTTGCAAAAACAATTGCTGTGAATTTTTTCTACGACGATGCAACTTGATAGAAAATGCTACTCCACATTCATCAAAAAAAATTATTTTTTCTGTAATGGTTCACATTATTAAAACGCAAGTTTAACCACGTCAAAAAAGCAATGGATGACAAAGGTCATTTTTAATTTACAATATATTTCATAAATATACGCTTTTACTATTTCAGCCCATTCTGATAATAGTCATATAAATGATCTAAAAAATATATCGATTCGATTTAACTGGGGTAAACGTCAATGAAAGGACATCATTCACGCGTTTTTGGCTTTTTCAAGCTAGCAACAATTTGCTGTATGACGTTTACTGCCAACCACACTTTGGCTGCAAATCCGTCTCCCATCAGCAAAAACTTTGCCGTACCCTCTATCGTGCAAAACTATTTGAGCCAAGAGCGTAAAGCGGCTGGTTTAGTTACACATAGCGTTCAAGTCGGCAATGTGAATTGGAGTTATAGCGAAGGCGGTCAACGCTCTAAACCGACCATCTTGCTGATTCATGGTTTAGGCGGCACACGTGATAATTGGAATCGTGTTGCGCATTATTTAACACCGAACTATCATGTGATCATCCCTGACCTTCCGGCCAATGGCGATACACATGTGCCGGTCGATTTTGATGTCTCAGTGCCGAATGTCACGGAACAACTACGCCAGTTTGTCCTTAAAATAGATATTGAAGATAAACTGAATGTTGCAGGTCACTCATTGGGTGGTTCCATTGCCACGGTATATGCCTCTCAATATCCTTTTGATACCCAAAGCTTATTTTTACTCAACAGCGCGGGCATTTATAAACAGGCCAATACCAGTTACACCCGCGACCCGTATAAACTTAAAAATTTAATCGTTTCAAAACCGGGTGATTTAGATGATGTCATGCATAAACTCATGCAAAATCCGCCCAATGTTCCGACACAGCTTAAAGAAGCGCAGGAGAATATCTTAATTGCGCGTGCGCCCTTCACCAGTAAAATGATCGATCAAGTCGTCACGCTCAATCGAATCTACACCCCTGAAACTTTTGCTCGTTTAACACGAACAGTAGAAGCCCCAACCCTGATCCTTTGGGGCAAACAAGATAAAATCTTTAATGTGGAAGTGGCAGGCGAACTCAAGTCTTTACTGAAACGTGCAGAAACCCCAGTGATTTTAAATAATGTCGGTCATATGCCAATCTTAGAAGCCGAACAACAAGTTGCAGACCATTACTTGCCTTTCCTCGCGAAAAGTCAAAAGTTTAAAAACCCTTTGGTAGATAAACTGATTCAGTTAAACTGAGCATTCGCCATTTTTAGATACCCATGACTGGGACTTCAGGGAAAGTATGCAGAAAAACCCGATGATTGAGCAGTTGATTGACGCTCAACTGAACTTTTTAGATCAGAGCTTTTCACACAATGATACCGTAGCCACTGAATTCACCCATTTTTATCAATGGTTTCGTAAACAATCTTTGCAGCAGATTTGGAGCTTTGATCAAATCAATGCCTTGTTGCAGAAACAAATTTTAAATACCCCTGCAAGTCAATTCCTAATTGAGCAAATTGCTGAACATATCAAATTTGCACTGATTCACCCTGCAAATGACAGCACCACAATTGCCGAAATCATTCCTGTATTGACCATCGATAAAATTGCACAGTATGTGGCCAGTAAACAAGGACATCGTCAGCGTTTAATTCATACCATGGTCAACAATCCTGCATTTTCAGCCATGATCAGTCAATTGATTCAACATGCGATACAAGATTATTTAGATAATTCGGTGATTGCAAAATCGGTACCCGGTGTTTCACGATTTATGAAAATGGGGAAATCGGTACTGGAAAATGTCACTGATACCAATTTAGATAATGCGGTCAGCAAATACTTGCAAAAGAATATTTTAAAACTCAGTCAAATGAGTGAAACCGTGTTAAATCAGCACTTTGATGATCATAAGCTGTACCATTTTCAAGCCAATTTATGGCATAAAATTAAAGCGCTGCCAGTTTCGGTATTAAAGAACTATGTTGAAGTTCAGGACTTGCCGCAAACGGTTGCGATGGGTCATGAAATTTGGGACTTTATGCGACAGTCTGAGTATATGAAACAGCAAGTGCATGATGGCGTATACGCTTGGTACGTGCGTAATGCAGAACGCCCTTTTGATTTATTGCTACGTGATTTAAATATTGATGAAGCACTGATTCAGCATGAACTTCAAAACTTACTCAATCCTATCGTTCAACAAATGATTGAGTCGGGTTATTTGCGTGAGCGTTCACGTCTCTATTTAGAACAATTCTACTACTCAAGTGAAGCACTGAAAATTTTAAATATCCCAACATAAAAAAAGCCGCGTTAAGCGGCTTTTCTTTTGGAAATACTTAGAACTGGTATTTCAAACTTGCATAATAAGCTCGACCCGGCTCGTTATATGTTTGGTTGACCGTTTTATCACGCAGTTTTTGCTCATCAAATAGGTTATTCACACCGATACGAGCACTTAAAGCCGCATTAAATTTATAACCAAAGTTAATGCCTGCAATGCCATAACTTTTCACGCTATCCATCGCCAAGCCATTTTTGCTTTCAAGACTGGTTTCTGCATATTGACGTGGTTTTTGACGACCATATTGGGTATAGACAAAGTTACTGTCTAATCGATCCGTGATGTTGTAGTTCAAAATAGAGTTTATGGTGTAATTTGGAATCACTGAAAGTGGATTGCCAGTACGTTTATCTTCAGAGTTGATCATATAGGTGACGTTATTGGTCCACGTGATATCACCCCAGTCCAAAGAAATACTTCCTTCAACACCTTCCACCAAGGCTTCTGGCGTATTCATCCAACGCAGTACATTATATGTTGTTCCATTTACTTCCAGTTCTTCTAGACGTGTATCCCCAGCAACGATCTTATTTTTATAATCATTACGGAACCATGCAAAGCTTGCATTTACGATGTCTTTTTCAAACTGTACACCTAATTCTTTATTCACTGAAGTTTCAGGTTTGAGATCGCCATTACCTTGTAATAGACATTGGCTCAGCCCAATCGGACAGCCATTACCGCGAGTGCTTAACAGATAACCTTCCGCATTTTGGTACATATTAGGTGCTTTATACGCCTTAGCCACACCACCTTTTAATCTCCAATAGTCGCCAAGTTTTTGCGTAATATTGAGACTTGGACTCCAGCTATCGCCCGATTTACTATGATTATCATAGCGTAGTGCCAAAACAACATCGGTGCTTTCGCCCAAGTTCATATTGTTTTCAACATAGGCCGATGCAATCCGTGAATCCATGTGTGAACGGTCACCTGAGGTCAACACATCGCCAAAACCGCCTGCGCCAGCTTGTGTATTAACCGTATCAGTAAAGTCATCTTCAACCCATTCAGCGCCTAAAGTTAATACTTGTGGGACATACCATTGGAACGGCAGATTGGCTTCTGCATTAAAGCGAATGGTTTCTAGATGTGACGTTTGTTTATTCTCGAGATTATTAATCTGTCCCTCAGTACTACCGCCTGTTCCTTCAGGTAGGCGTTTATTTTTGGTTTTGTCATATTGCGCAATGAGTTTACTATCGCCCCAACCCCACGTACCTTCATGGGTTAATGCAAAACTATCACGATAAATGGTATTGGTTTCTTCACCGATTAAAGCCGATAAGATTGGCGCTTTATTTGGATCGGCTGGATCAAATACACTGTTTTGACTGTCGCCTGCAAAACGGTTGCCTTGACGGCCAACACTTGCGTCAAACATCAAGACTTGTTGATCATTCAACTGCCAAGCCAAGCGCCCTGCGATATCTTTATTTTCAACGCCTTCTCGACCCGCCATACGCGCGCCATTGTTCATTAAAGCATTAATATCCGCAGCATCTGAATCGGTTTTGTTATAACTACCGTAGAAACGATATGAAAGGACGTCTTTGAGAATTGGGCCGCTTAAGTTAAAGCTTTCACGGTGACTTGCGCCCTCTTTAGCATCTTCAGGCTGATTGGTAAAAACCTCCACAGAGCCATGCACGTCGTTGGTCACTTTCTTGGTTTTAATATTGACCACACCACCCATCGCACCTGAACCATAACGTGCTGCAGCTGGACCTCGCAGTACTTCAATCGACTCAATAGCATCTGCAGGTACCCAGTTCGAATCACCACGTGTATCACGCTCACCACGCCAGCCATAACGTACTGAGTTTCTCGAATTTACAGGCTTGCCATCAATTAAGATCAACGTGTTTTCAGGCCCCATTCCACGGATATCAATCTGACGGTTATTCCCTCGCTGGCCTGTGGCACTGTTACCAGTCAAATTTACACCCGGCATACGGCGCACATATTCTGAAATATCATTCACAACCGGCATTTTTTCTAAATCTTCTGCCGTAATTTTTGAAGCACCTAATGATTGTTTAACTTGTTCTGCTGCAGTAACAACAATAGTTTCCATTTTAACTGCAGATTCATCGACTGCTTCTGCTGCTTCATTCGCATGGCTGAGGCTTACCATTGCGCTTAGAACTGAAAGTGTAAGTGTTGAACGGAGGAGATGCTTGGTCATTTGGTTGTTCCCAAAGTGGCTAAGTTATGGAGAAATCTAGAATAATGTGTTGCACATTGTAACCACCACGAATAATATTGCAACTAATTTTAATAATCATTCTCATTTATATTTATGATATCGCTTATCAACTCGCTGTAAAAACATCAGAAATCATTTAAAAATCTTCGTTTTATTTGATTTAGACAATAAAAAAGCCGCAACATTGCGGCTTTTTATAACAATACTAAACTTATTTGAAATAAGCGCCTTCAGTATTACTGTGATCCGTTTGGTCAACAACACGCATTAACTCAGGTACATGCTGCTTCAATGTTGTTTCAACACCTTGTTTCAAGGTTAAATCGATTGAAGAACAACCTTGGCAACCACCACCGAATTTAAGCACTGCAGTTAAACCATGTTCTGCATCTTCAACCACCTCTACCAATGCACAGTTACCACCATGACCTGCAAGGCCAGGGTTAATTTCTGACTGTAGAACATAAGTGATTCGCTCTTCTACAGAGGCATCTGGACCCACACGTGGCACTTTTGAGTTTGGCGCACGGAAAGTTAACTGACCACCAAAACGGTCTTTGTTATAGTCAATCACCGCATCCAAAAGATATGGAATTGATGGGGTATCGATAAATGCAGGGAAATCTGGATAGTCTTGTTTATAGTCTGTAGGCACAACTTCTTCTGGTGCACTGTAAGCCATACAACATTCAGCACGTGGCGTACCCGGATTTTCCACAAAAACACGTACACCAATGCCCGGTGTATTTTGTTTATCCAAAAGATCTTTCAAATACTCTTGGGCATTTGGAGTGATCAATAGGTTTGGAATTTCTTCAGCAACTGCTGTGCTGTTGTTCTCAGTCGACATTACAATATTTCCTCAAGCTGAAGTCGCTATTTTAACTTAAGATGCGGGGCATTAGAAAAAAATCAACTAAAATTGTCGGAATTATTCTGAAAGTTCACGCTTTAGGCAGATTTAATGGCATTATTGAGCATAAATTTTAACAAGTAGAATAGTCATATATGTTGGGCCTACCCTTTAACCACACCGTGACCATTATCCTGATTACGGTGGTGATTTCACTGATTGCATTTTCAAATCAGAAAGTGATGAATCGTTTGTTATTTTGGCCGCCAGCCCTCAGTCGTGGCGAATATGACCGATTTATTAGCCATGGCTTTATTCATGCAGATGGCGCGCACCTATTGTTCAACATGATTACCTTATTTTTCTTTGGTAGCGTGATTGAAAGTTTTTATCGCCAATATTTCTTCGACATGGGCTTTGTGCTGTTTTATTTAGGCGGCTTGATCGCGGCGATTATTCCGAGTTATTTAAAACATAAGCATGATACCCATTGGGCAAGTTTAGGGGCTTCTGGGGCGGTGTCTGCGGTACTCTTTGCGTATATTCTGTTTGAACCCTGGAAACTGATTTTTGTATTCTTTATTCCTGTTCCTGCGATTATTTTTGCCGTGCTGTATGTGGCTTATAGTATTTGGTCAGGTAAACGTGGCAACAGCAATATTAACCACAGCGCACACCTTTGGGGCGCAGCATATGGTGTAATCATAACGATTATTCTTGAACCGAAGCTCATTCCACATTTCTTAAGTCAGTTATTAAACGTTCCTTTCTAACATTAAGTTTAAAAAATCAGCCTGATGTAACCAGTAAAATGACAGCCTAAACCGTTTCAGTTTAGGCTTTTTTATTGTGCAGAGTTTAACCTCATGACCATTGATCTTTTCTTTAGCCAATTTCCCACATCTACAACACCGCACTTTGAATATCGAGCTATACAATTTCACAGCAGATTGAAACGCTATCTATCCTTGCCCTGATTTAAACTGAAATGACACAGAATAAAAAAGGGAAAATTCCAATGAAAATAGTCCTGATGTTCTCAAGTTTGCTGTTGACCTGCGTGTTGAGTGCTTGTGCCGTTCACACCCGTGAAGGCAGTATCGTGGTCGACCCAGATCGTAATCACTATCCTTATAAGTACCCAGATCGACATGGCGACTTTTGCCCGCCCGGACAGGCTAAAAAAGGCCGTTGTTGATTTGCCGTTGCTGATTTCATGCCCTCTTCTTTTAAGCCTTCAAACCGAAGGCTTTTTCAATTCCGGCAATAAAATTTGAAACTGTATATTCTACGAAAGTTCACAAAAGCACATGACAAATCATATAAATCTGGCACTTTATGCCACCCTATTTTTTAATTTGGCATAGATAATGTATACATCTGTATATTAATGACAAAATTAGCTGAGATATTTTGCATGTCGAGTTCAACTGAAGGTCTTCAATTTCCCATTTCGGCTTCAAACCAAAAGCCGAGTACATCTAAAACTGGTCGTGAAATTATCGCTGAAGCCTTAGCTGCAGTTGACCATCACTCTTCTGTACGTGCAAAACAAGAAAAAAACTGGCGTAAAAAATATCCTGAATATTTTAAAGCCTTGGTTGAACAAGGAATTCAATCATCTGAAGCTGCGATCAACATTGCTGAGCAAGGTTTAAATAAAGCGCATCACGTCTTTGAGTTTTATCGTAATCAAGAAAAGTATACGCTCAAAGATGCAGTAGCTTTGACTGCACATCCGCTGCATACCGTGAAATTAAAAGGTGAAAGTGACGCAGCGCCTGAGTGGTATGTGCCCTATCATGGCCAAAAACTTCAAGGTGAGGCTTTACTGGCTCAGATTCAAAAATGGCAAGATGCTGGCATCATTGAAGCCAGTCATGCCGACGCATTACGTGAAGCCATTGCACACCCAGAATGGTTCGATTTGTCAGATCGGACTATGGTGCTTTTTGGTGCTGCCTCCGAAGCTGGCCCTCTGACGTGGTTAGCAAAATGGAAAGCCAATATTGTGGCAATCGACCTCAATAATGAACGTGTTTGGGATCGAATCTTAAGCACGGTTCAGGCCGGTAATGCCACTTTATATGCACCAAGTCTCGACGCTGTGCATGAAGACACACCCATTCAAGAACTAAAACACAAATTGGGCGCCAATTTACTGACACACATTCCTGAAATTGCACAATGGCTTGCACAAAGTGAACATCAACTAGATCTGGCTGCAATTGCCTATTTAGATGGTGAAAAGCATGTTCGTGTTGCAATGGCAATGGACAGCATCATGGCCTATGTCAGCCAACAAAAAGCCGACACCAGCTTGATGTTTATGTGTACTCCGACCGATGTCTATGCGGTTCCAGAAGAGATTGTTACGGCAGCGCAAGCCAAATTCCAAAACCGTGCTTCTGCACAAAAACTATTGACACAAAGTATTGCCAAAGTCACAGGTCAGCATTTCTTTAAGCAAAATAATGAGCAAACCACCACAGCAGACAATGGAAAATCCTATGGTATTGCTGACTGTCTAGTGGTGGAACAAGGTCCAAACTACGCACTCGCAAAACGTATCCAACAATGGCGCGCAACTGTCGCACGTCAAAATGGTCAGCGGGTTAGTATCAATATTGCGCCATCCACCACGACCCGCTCAGTAACGAAGAATCCATTATTAAAAGCTGCATTTAATGGTGCGAGTTTATTTGATGTGGAATCCTTTCAACCTGAAACCACTAATGCACTCATGGCGGCTTTATGGATTCACGACTTGAGAAACCCTCAATCGGTTGCTAACCCTGAAACAGCGCTAGACCATCCATTAGAACTCATGATGCATGGTGCCAACCATGGTGGCTTATGGCGTGTGGCTTATTTGGCGCGTACTGCCTTACCTTTTGCAGCGCTATATGGTTTTGCTGAAGAGAAGTTGCCCGTGAAAAAAGTATTGGGACTGTTTAAAAAAGCGTAACGGCATTGGTTCAAATAAGTGTTGAACTTTTCAAAGCTTCAACTTGTTAGTTTGACTATTCCATTTCAGCTCAGCCATCCCATTCAAATCGGTGATGTCTGAGATAAAGCCATAAAAAAACGCTGCCGAAGCAGCGTTTTTTTATATCTGCAATTTGAGTTGCTTAGAACACTTTCAAGAATAACCAGTACAAGCAGCCTGATAGACAGATCGTTGCAGGTAAAGTGAAGACCCAGGCCGATAGAATGGTCTTCACTGTTGCAAAGTTCAAACCTGACTTATTCGCAACCATGGTACCTGCAACCGCAGAGTTCAATACGTGTGTGGTCGATACTGGCATACCAAAACCATCCGCAGCAGCAATCGTTGACATAGCAACAAGCTCGGCAGACATACCCTGACCATAGGTCATGTGGTTTTTACCAATACGTTCACCTACAGTCACGACAATACGTTTCCAACCCACCATGGTTCCAAGACCCAGTGCCAATGCAACAGCGACTTTCACCCATGTTGGAATGTACTGTAAGAACGAGTCTAAGTGACTACGATATTCCTTCACAGTCTTTTGTTCAGCTTCTGCCATTGCTGGTAGTTGCTCAGCTTTATCTAGACGTTTAAAAGCAGTAGTACTTAAGTACATGTCATTACGAATCGAAGATACTTCTTGTTCAGGAATATCTTTTAAGTCGCCATACTGTGCAACACGCTCACCTAAATGATCGGTCAAACTTGCTAAAGCTGGCACAACTTCTGGGCTGACTTCTTTGGTTTGAATGTATTTGGTGAGTACATCACGCGCTTGTGCATCAGGAATATCCTTATGCTCTGCGTAGATCGCAGTCGCAGTTTGAGCAGATAACTGATGGAAAGATTGAATATGTTGATTATCTAAGTTCTTATTCAATGAATAAGCCAATGGCACACATCCGATCAAAATCAGCATGATCAGACCCATACCTTTTTGACCATCATTTGAACCGTGCGCAAAACTTACACCTGTACAAGTAAAGATCAAAATTGCACGAATCAGTGGTGGTGGCGGCTTATTGCCTTCTGGTGGCTGAAACAATTCTAGCTGTTTGCGGAAAATACGCTTCACCAACAAGAAAACGAGAGCCGCAAATGCAAAACCAATCAGTGGCGAGAACAATAACGCCTTACCGACTTTAAGCACCTGCTCCATATCTACACCGCTCGCACCACCGCCTGCATTTAACAGGTAGTTCATGATGCCAACGCCAAGAATAGAACCAATCAAAGTATGCGAACTAGACGCAGGGATGCCTAAGAACCAAGTTCCTAAATTCCACAAAATCGCTGCGATCAACATAGCGAAAACCATGGCAAAGCCAGCACCTGAACCGACATTCATAATCAATTCAACAGGTAACAAGGCAATAATGCCGTAAGCGACTGCACCACTGGCAACCATTACGCCTAGGAAGTTACAGAAACCCGCCCACATTACCGCAACCGGTGCTGACAAGGCGTTGGTATAAATCACTGTTGCTACTGCATTTGCAGTGTCATGGAAACCATTTACAAATTCAAAGCCAAGTGCGATGAATAAGGCTGTGCCCAATAAAATCATTGAATAAAGACTTAAAGGCGGAACATGCGCTAAATCGGCAGTCACCTGAAAACCAATATAAATCAACGTTGAAATAATCACCGTTAAAAATACCGGCATAAAGAATTTCGGTGTAGGCACATGAACATTCGTGGACTTTTGAGGAGTCGACGTGTGCGCTGAATCTACGGGAGTTTGTTTAGAATTCATGCAGGCAGGAATAGAGGATTTTAAAATCCCCATATTGTTCAATTTAATTATGACAATTATATGACAAAGCGGTGTCATATAAAGCAATTTTTCATGCTTTATTTGTTTTTTTTAAGCGTTAAACACCGACTTCCACACTCTACTTTCATAAAGTAAATCAGTTATTTAATCTACGTATTTAAACTTTATTTTCTTTGAAACCCAATGTTTCAGCTTATATTTCATCTGTCATGTTTTTTTGTCATATTGCATAGCCCTGCTGGATGTTTTTTAATCTTGCCTGAGCAATATGACAAATTCATGAAGCTTTCCATACATTTATATGAAATTGGAATATGAAATTAGCAAGTTGCAATATTGCTCATTAATTCAACAAGCTAATAATTGCGCGCTGTGAAGATGATTGAATATCAATAAAACTGCAATGAATTCTGTTAATATATTTGCCGATTTTATATTCCATCGGATTGGGGTTATTTATGTCCACGCTTGCCACCCTAAAAGAGCTGCTCGCTCAACGGATTCTGATTATCGACGGTGCAATGGGCACCATGATTCAGCGTCATAAACTCGAAGAAGCTGACTACCGTGGTGAGCGTTTTGCAGATTGGGCATCTGACCTCAAAGGCAATAATGACCTATTGGTGTTGACTCAGCCGCAAATCATTCAAGGCATTCATGAAGCCTATCTCGATGCTGGTGCAGACATTATTGAAACCAACAGCTTTAACGGCACAAAAGTTTCAATGTCTGACTACCACATGGAAGATTTGGTATCAGAGATCAACCGTGAAGCAGCGCGTATTGCCAAAGCAGCTTGTGAAAAATACTCAACGCCTGAAAAACCGCGTTTTGTAGCAGGTGTGCTTGGCCCGACTTCACGTACTTGCTCGATCTCGCCAAATGTAAATGACCCAGCATTTCGTAACATTACTTTTGATGAGTTAAAAGAAAACTATATTCAAGCTGCGCATGCCCTGATTGAAGGCGGTGCGGATATTCTACTCATTGAAACTGTATTCGATACCTTAAACTGTAAAGCTGCCATTTTTGCAGTGAAAGAAGTCTTCAACCAAATTGGCTACGAATTGCCATTGATGATTTCAGGCACGATTACCGATGCCTCTGGCCGAACTTTAACTGGCCAAACTGCTGAAGCGTTCTGGAACTCTGTGCGTCATGGTGATTTATTGTCGATTGGCTTTAACTGTGCCCTAGGTGCAGATGCCATGCGTCCGCATGTAAAAACCATTGCTGACGTTGCCGATACTTTTGTTTCGGCACATCCGAACGCTGGCTTACCAAATGCCTTCGGCGGTTATGATGAAACCCCTGAACAAACCGCTGCCTTTATTAAAGAATTTGCAGAAAGTGGCTTGATTAACATCACTGGCGGCTGCTGCGGTACAACGCCGGATCACATCCGTGCTATTGCCAATGCCGTAAAAGACATTGCGCCGCGCCAAGTGCCAGAAACCAAACCCGCTTGCCGTCTCAGCGGTTTAGAGCCGTTCAACATTACAGAAGATTCGCTGTTTGTAAACGTCGGTGAACGTACCAACGTTACAGGTTCTAAAAAATTCCTACGTTTAATCCGTGAAGAAAACTTTGCCGAAGCTTTAGAAGTTGCACAGCAGCAAGTTGAAGCCGGTGCTCAGATTATCGACATCAACATGGATGAAGGCATGCTGGATTCAGAAGGCGCAATGGTGCACTTCCTGAATCTTGTAGCCTCTGAACCTGAAATTTCACGTGTGCCGATCATGATTGACTCATCTAAATGGGAAATCATTGAAGCGGGCTTAAAATGTGTACAAGGTAAAGCGGTTGTTAACTCGATCTCCCTCAAAGAAGGCTATGACGAGTTCGTTGCAAAAGCGCGTTTGTGCCGTCAGTATGGCGCTGCCGTGATTGTGATGGCCTTTGACGAAAATGGTCAGGCCGATACAGCTGCACGTAAAAAAGAAATCTGTAAGCGCTCTTATGACGTGTTAGTGAATGAAGTTGGCTTCCCTGCTGAAGACATCATTTTTGACCCGAACGTGTTTGCCGTGGCAACTGGTATTGAAGAACACAATAACTATGCTGTGGACTTCATTGAAGCGACTGGCTGGATTAAGCAAAACTTGCCGCATGCCATGATTTCTGGCGGTGTGTCTAACGTATCGTTCTCTTTCCGCGGTAACGAGCCTGTACGTGAAGCGATTCACTCAGTGTTCTTATACCATGCCATTCAGCAAGGCATGACCATGGGTATCGTCAACGCAGGTCAAATGGCGATTTATGATGATATTGATGCTGAACTGAAAGCTGCGGTTGAAGATGTGATCTTGAACCAAAACCAAGGTGAAAGCCATCAAGAAGCTACAGAAAAGCTGCTTGAAGTTGCTGAAAAATACCGTGGTCAAGGCGCTGCGCAAAAACAAGTGGAAAACTTGGAATGGCGTGAACTTCCAGTTGAAAAACGTCTGGAACACGCTTTGGTTAAAGGCATCACCACATTCATTGATGAAGATACTGAAGAAGCACGTCTGAAAGCTAAACGTCCTTTAGATGTAATTGAAGGTCCGCTGATGGACGGCATGAATGTGGTAGGTGATTTGTTCGGTTCAGGCAAAATGTTCCTGCCGCAAGTCGTGAAATCTGCACGTGTCATGAAACAGGCTGTAGCTTGGCTCAACCCATTCATTGAAGCGGAAAAAACAGCTGGCCAATCTAAGGGTAAAGTCCTGATGGCAACTGTGAAAGGTGACGTACATGACATCGGTAAAAATATCGTGGGCGTAGTGCTGGGCTGTAATGGCTATGACATCATCGACCTTGGCGTGATGGTGCCTTGCGAGAAGATTCTGCAAACTGCCATTGATGAGAAAGTCGACATTATTGGTCTCTCTGGCCTCATTACGCCGTCACTGGATGAAATGGTTTTTGTTGCGAAAGAAATGCAGCGCAAAGGCTTTAATGTTCCATTGATGATTGGCGGTGCAACCACTTCTAAAGCGCATACGGCAGTGAAAATTGATCCGCAATATTCAAATGATGCGGTGATTTATGTTGCCGATGCATCTCGTGCGGTGGGTGTAGCAACAACTTTACTTTCTAAAGAAATGAAGCCTAAATTTGTTGAAGACACACGTGCTGAATATGAAAAAGTCCGTGAGCGTATTGCCAATAAACAGCCAAAAGCTGCCAAGCTGACATATGCTGAATCTGTAGAAAATGGCTTAAAAATTGACTTTGCTGCCAATGCGCCTGTGAAGCCAAACTTTATTGGTACGCAAACGCTGACCAATTATCCATTGGAAACATTAGTTGAGTACTTTGACTGGACACCGTTCTTCATTTCTTGGAGTTTGGCAGGTAAATTCCCTGCTATCTTAACGGATGAAGTTGTAGGTGAAGCAGCAACTGACTTGTATGAACAAGCACAGACCATGCTAAAAGACATCATCGACAACAAACGTTTTGATGCTCGTGCTGTGTTTGGTATTTACCCTGCAAACCGTTCAGCAGCGGATTCGGTTGAAGTGTATAGCGAAGATGGTCAATCGGTTACGCATACCTTCCATCACATTCGTCAACAGTCTGATAAAGTGACAGGTAAACCAAACTTGTCATTAGCGGACTTTATTGCGCCTAAAGGTGTCGCAGAAGACTACTTGGGCGGTTTCACTGTATCGATCTTTGGTGCAGAAGAAATGGCCAATGAGTACAAAGCTAAAGGCGATGACTACTCTGCAATTCTTGCGCAATCTTTAGGTGACCGTTTTGCGGAAGCGTTTGCGGAGCATTTACATGAGCGCATCCGTAAAGAGTTCTGGGGTAACCAAGCGTCTGAAACCTTAAGCAATGAAGAATTGATTAAAGAGAAGTATGTGGGCATCCGTCCTGCACCGGGCTACCCTGCTTGTCCTGAGCATTCTGAAAAAGCGCCATTGTTTGATTGGTTAGGTTCTACCGACAAGATTGGTACGCAATTGACTTCTAGTTTTGCAATGTGGCCGCCTTCATCTGTCAGCGGTTTCTACTATGCAAACCCTGAAAGCCAGTACTTTAACGTGGGTAAAATCGCAGGCGACCAGCTTGAAGATTATGCGCAGCGTAAAGGTTGGACATTGGATGAAGCGAAGCGTTGGTTAGCGCCGAATTTGGATGATTCAGTGGTTTAAGAAATCCCCCTAGCTCCCCTTTGATAAAGGGGGAACTAAAAAGCCCCCAAGTAGAGGGCTTTTTATTTTTTAATCTCCCTAAATCCCTCTTTAAGAAAGAGGGACTTTTCGCGTATCAATTGAATTACGTGACAGCTCCTTCCTTTATTAAAGGGAGGTTGGGAGGGATTTATGCAATAATATTGCATTAAAATTCTAAAAACTTTGTAATAAACACTTATGGACAACAAAACATTCACTGGAAGTGGGCCAACATGGGCTAATGCATGTGTTGGGGATAATGGACAACCTAATTATATAGAATATTCAAAAGGCTATTCTAAAGCGGCTAATCTTCTTTTAAATTACATTTTAAATTCCAAAGGTGAACAAATTGATCATTTGATTTATCCAATCTGTTTTAATATGCGCCATTCTATTGAGCTTAGACTTAAAGGTGCTATTGAAGAAATTAGATTATTAGCTCACATCAAAAAGATTGATTTACCCTGTTTTAATTTGATTACTTCACATGATATTGGGAATATTTGGTCATATTTCAAAATAAATGCAAATTTGCTTGATACCCGTTTTAGAGAATTAATTGATCGAATTAATGAAACAATATGTGATATAGCAAGTATTGATCCTACAGGACAAACTTTTAGATACCCTAGAAGCAATGATGATCAGACACATTTAGTCGAACAAGGTGTTATCAACTGTTATATTCTCAATACAAGATTCAAAGATTTAGAAGATAATCTAGATGATTTAATTTATTTGATTGATTCGTTGATAGATGAATACAAACTTGGGACATTCACAAAAAACCTATCACGCCAACAAATATTTGAGTTAACTACACATCTTCCGCCATACGAACAATGGAGTGATAACTCCTTCAAAGCCATTAAAGAAGAACTGACAAAATGTTATAAAATTTCTAATAATGAACTAACTAAAGCCATAAAGCTTATTAAAGATCATTATGAATTAAGTCATAAAATCGGAATCAAAAAACCTCTTGCTTTTTTGAATGATGTCCAAATTTTAGAACTATGTGACATCTGGATAACTTATTTTTCTCCTGACTTTAAAGAAGTTTATAGTCATAAAGAAACAACTGTAGATAAGGATGAAAAAGATTCAAATTTTATAGATGATTTTTTCCGATGTGGTTCATTGCATAAGAAAGGAATGACAATTTTAGAAAAAGACTTATCAGACAATTATGTTTCGGATTTACAATCTTTATATTACTTATCTATAGATAAACATAAGTACAGTGAGAACTATATTTCTTCATATGAGCTTTTTCAAAAACAAGCTAAATATAAGAACATTAGAGACTCTCTAAGTAATATTTTGTCAAAAGTTATATTCTTAGAAGAGTTTGTAAAAAGCCTATTTTTCCTTCATCAAATTGATTTAGCCGAAAAAATTATCAAAATTTATAATTTAGAAACAATATTCAATTTTATACCTGAAGCGAGAAACAGAATATTTTTTAGACATTTTGAATTAATGGGCTATTAAAGCTATTTTCTCTATAATTTTCGTATTTAATCCCTCATAGCCTCCCTTTAAACAGGGAGGAACTATGCGACTCCATAACCGCAATCAAATTCGCATCAAGTCTCCCTTTGCAAAAGGGGGATTTAGGGGGATTCTTTAGAAAATACTTCCAAACAATACCGATAAATCACTTCCACCACATCATCAATCTGCGCCATTACCTGCCCATTATCAAATCTCAACACCTTTAGCCAAAGCTTCATCTCGCACTCGATCTGCCTCTAATCCTTCAGGCAAAAAGTGCTGACCACCATCACACTCAATCACTAAATTGGCTGCAGGACAGTAAAAATCCACAATGAAATTTAAAATTGGTTTCTGTCTATAGAACTGCAAACCTAAAATTTGCTTATTACGAAGTTTTGACCACAATAGTTTTTCTGCTTCAGTCATGTTGTTACGCAAGTCACGAGATACTTGTTTTAAGTTTTTATTGTAGGGTTTCATTATTTTTCTCAAATTTTAAATCTCCCCTAACCCCTCTTTAAAAAAGAGGGGGACGTCAGGTGATTAAATAAACTACGTGACAACGCCTCCCTTTATTAAAGGGAGGTTGGGAGGGATTCCACATCTAAAATAAGTGTACCCAAAAACAAGCCAATCACTCACCCATTAATCAGAAATACTGCTTTTTTACACTTTTATGTCAGACACCACACCAATTTCCTTATAATAATCACCTTTAGATCTCCCCAAATTCATAACCCATTGGTGCATTAATGAAAAAACTCATGAACAACGCAGAAAACCTCGTTGTCCAAATGTGCAAAGGACTTGTACTGGCACATCCAGAACTTGCATTTAATGAATCTTATAAAATCATTTCCCGTAAAGAAAAACACAATAACGTGGCATTGATCAGTGGTGGTGGTAGCGGTCACGAACCTGCCCATGCAGGCTTTGTAGGCACAGGCATGTTAGACGCTGCCGTATGTGGTGATGTATTTGCATCTCCATCGCAAATTCAGGTCTATAAAGCCTTACAGCAAGTCGCAACTGACAAAGGCGTGCTGATGATCATCAAAAACTATTCTGGCGATATGATGAATTTCCAGAATGGTGCAGCGCTTGCAACTGAAGATGGTATCAAAGTTGACTACGTGAAAGTGGCAGATGACATTGCGGTTAAAGACAGCCTATATACAGTCGGTCGTCGTGGTGTTGCAGGCACAGTATTTGTACATAAGATTGCAGGCGCAGCAGCATCAAAAGGCTTAGAACTTGCAGACGTAAAAGCGATTGCTCAAAAAGCTGCGGACAACGTCATTAGCCTTGGTTTTGCTTATAGCTCATGTACTGTTCCAGCCAAAGGCACGCCAACGTTTACTTTGGCTGATGACGAAATGGAATATGGCGTCGGCATTCACGGTGAACCCGGCATCCGTCGTGAAAAAATCTTGCCATCCAAAAAAATGGCACAGCGCATCGTGGATGACCTGTTCCTTGACCGCCCAGACATGAAAGAAGTTGCAGTCTTGGTCAATGGCTTTGGTAGCACACCGCTGCAAGAGTTGTATGTCTTTAACCATGATGTATGCGAACACCTTGCACGTAAAGGCATCAAAATTTACCGCACATTTGTCGGCAACTATATGACCAGTATCGACATGAATGGTGCATCTGTGTCCTTGCTTGCTGTCGATGATGAATTGAAAACCTACCTCGATGCAGCAGCCAATACCCCTGCATTTAAAATGGATGGTTCAGCAGCACAGCCTTTAACTTTTGTATCCAAAGATGCTTCAGCCGAAGCTGTAGTAAACACCCAAGTTGAAACACAGCCTGAACATGCGGTGATCAGCAATGAGCAATTCACCATCGAAAACATGCGCTATGTGGTGGATGTGATGTCTGCCTGCATCATTAGAAATGAAGTGCCATTCTGTGAACTGGACGCGCATGCAGGTGATGGCGACTTCGGCATGAGCGTGGCGAAAGGCTTTAAGCAATTAAAACGTGAATGGCAAAGTCTGATTCAAGCGCAGCAGATAGATGAATTCATGCTGAACTGCTCAATGATCATTATGGAACATTGTGGTGGCGCGTCTGGCCCAATCTGGGGTTCAGCATTCCGTGCAGCAGCGAAATCAATTCAAGGCAAATCAGTTTTAACTGTCACTGATTTCACAGAGATGCTGCAAGCAGCAGTCAAAGGCATTCAAACTACAGGTGAACGTTCATTTGGACGTGGCGCAGTGGTGGGTGATAAAACCCTAATTGATGCCCTAGTACCATGCGCAGATTCATGGTCTGCCCATACCGATAAATCCTTTAAAGAAAACTTTGTACTTGGTGCAAAAGCGGCGGTTCAAGGCGCTGAAAATACCAAAGAGATCGTAGCGCGTATGGGACGTGCGGGAACTGTAGGCGACCGTAGTCTTGGCTATCCAGATGCTGGCGCACATGGTTTAGGTGTAATCTTTACGGATATTGCAGAACATATTAAATAACTGAGCATCTTTAAAAATTGCCAGACCACATCAAAAGCATCGATTCGTCGGTGCTTTTTTTATGGCTATTTTAAAGCACTTTTTTTCATCAAATATCTCATGCATACAATACCGTTAGCATGAAATCCATTTTCAAATAATGCTTAAAAATTAACACAATTGAGCTGCTTTATCGCCTAGCGCTTTGCTAAGTTAAAACATATAACGATAAAAAAGGATGAGACATGGATTTAGCCCAAATATTCATCCATGACACCACATGGACTTTTGCTGCCGAAGTGATTTTGCGTAGCGTCATTATGTTCGTTTTAATCATCGTATTCTTACGCCTAACGGGCAAACGCGGTGTGCGACAGTTATCCATCTTTGAAGTTGCCATCCTCCTTGCTTTGGGTTCTATTGCAGGCGACCCAATGTTTGAGGAGGAACTCCCCCTCTTACAAGCGCTCATTGTGATGACGGTGGTGATTGGTTTATACCGAGTAATCACTTGGCTCATGATGAAATACCAACCCTTTGAAGATTTAATTGAAGGCAAAGCCCTCTACATTGTGGAAAATGGTGAATTGGTCTTAGAGAAAATCAAACAAGGAAAAATGTCGCATGATGAATTTTTCTCTGAAATGCGCCAGCAAAATGTTGAACATTTAGGGCAAGTCCGCGTCGGCCTATTAGAAAGTGATGGCAAATTTAGTATTTTGTTTTATCCACCTGAGCAGGTACGTTATGGACTGCCACTATTTCCGAAACCCTACAAAGCGGTTCGAGATATCAAAATGCATCAGCTGTATGCCTGTACGCATTGTGGCAAAACCATGTACATTCACGGTGCTCAGGATGTCTGCCCGCGCTGCGGATGTTGTGACTGGGCTGAAGCGATTAATACACAGCGTTTAGCTTAAGCATTCAAGGCTTAAATTTTAAAATTCTGTACCGTTTAAATTTAACACTTCATCAAATACAGTCAGATCCAACGACCATCACCACA
Source organism: Acinetobacter sp. YH12251 (assembly GCF_013417465.1). Taxonomy (NCBI): domain Bacteria; kingdom Pseudomonadati; phylum Pseudomonadota; class Gammaproteobacteria; order Moraxellales; family Moraxellaceae; genus Acinetobacter; species Acinetobacter sp. YH12251. The sequence goes on from NZ_VPDZ01000004.1 coordinate 71,524, forward strand.
AAACCCCCTCTTGGATGTTTATTTCGCCATCTAAAAGTGCAACAGCAGAGATTTCATTGGTTAATATCTGTGCATTATTTCAGTTCAGGCAAGCCATCCAGCTTTCATCTTTTGAAGACCACAAGATGCTCAGACAGACTCCCAAAATGTATCATTCGTCAATTTTAAGTTTCATTCTCGCGCTAACATCTATCAATCAGATAAAAATACAAAATAATGAATTGCCCTGAATTAACTCAGAAATGGCGCTATTTGTTTTTCATTTTTTAAACAGATTCTAAAAACATAGTTTTTACTTAATAATCATTCATTTAATTTTGTCATTGCAAATCATTATTGCACTATTTTAGTGCATTATTGTCATGCTCAAGCAAGTCTTTGCTTTATATCGAGTCTTCTACATTTTTTAGTTTTTTTAATCAAAATTTCCCTCTCTCACTCCTCTTTTCGAAATTATTCCGCTCGATATACTGAACTTCTTTTCGTGAACTAGCGCACTAAACTGGAACACCTTATGCAAAATATAGATCTCCTCTTTCTCCTTCTTGGTGCAGTCTTGGTTCTTGCCATGCATGCTGGCTTTGCATTTTTAGAATTAGGTACAGTACGACATAAAAATCAGGTCAATGCGCTGAGTAAAATTTTGACTGACTTTTCTATTTCCGCAATTGCATACTTTTTTGTGGGTTATTACATCTCTTATGGTCAGCACTTTTTCCATATTGGGGACACTTTAGCAGCCGATCATGGCTACAACTTAATGCGTTGTTTCTTCCTGCTGACATTTGCCGCAGCCATTCCAGCGATTATTTCGGGTGGTATTGCTGAACGTGCAAAAATGCGGACTCAAGCGATTGCCACATTATTATTGGTCGCTTTGGTCTATCCATTTTTTGAAGGCATGGCGTGGAATGGTAATTTTGGGCTACAAGCATGGTTAGAACGCACATTTGGCGCAGCCTTTCATGACTTTGCAGGTTCGGTCGTGGTACATGCCATGGGCGGTTGGATCGCTTTAGCTGCAGTACTTTTACTTGGCGCACGTCATGGACGCTATAAAAAAGACGGTCGTATCAGCGCGCACCCGCCTTCAAGTATTCCATTCCTTGCCTTAGGTTCTTGGATTTTAATCGTCGGTTGGTTTGGCTTTAACGTGATGAGTGCACAACGTTTGGATGCCATTTCAGGACTGGTTGCGATTAACTCTCTCATGGCAATGGTGGGTGGCACGCTTGCAGCAAACTTTATGGGTAAAAATGACCCCGGTTTCTTACATAATGGTCCCTTAGCAGGTTTGGTTGCAATCTGTGCAGGCTCAGATGTAGTTCATCCTGTCGGTGCGTTGATTATCGGCGCTATCGCAGGTCTGATCTTTGTCAAACTATTTACATACACTCAAAACAAACTCAAAGTCGATGATGTACTCGGTGTATGGCCACTACACGGTGTTTGTGGTGCTTTCGGTGGCATTGCAGTGGGTTTATTTGGACAAAAATGGTTGGGCGGTTTAGGCGGTATTTCAATGATCTCTCAATGTATCGGTACGCTGCTCGCGATCGTGATTGCATTGGCTGGTGGTTTCATCGTTTATGGTCTACTCAAAGTCACGATGGGCATTCGCCTAGATCAAGAAGAAGAATTCCGTGGCGCAGACTTAAGTATTCACCGCATTTCGGCAAACTCTGAAGAAAACATGTTCTAAACAACACAATCTAAAGCGGCTTTTAAAGCCGCTTTTTTTAACCCTAAAATTCGACAACGCCTTATTTCTGTCAGCATTATTTTAGAAAATCTAAGACCTGATCCAAATGCTGAATTTTATTCGGAATGCTGTGCTGTTGTTCTGCACTTAAAGCATGAAAGCCTTCTAATAAAACAGCAGACATCCCTGCTTGGCTCGCACCATAAATATCATTGATAGGATGATCACCAATAAATAAACACTCGGTTTCCTTCACGCCCAACTCACGACAACTATGCTGAAATATTTCAACTTTGGGCTTACTGATCCCTGCACTTTCCGAGCTGATGATCTGATCAAAATACGATGCAAAACCCAGTCCATTTAAAATATTCAGGCGTGTGGCATGTCCACCATTTGACACCACAGCCAATTTATACTGCTGTTGTTTTAGTTGCTGCAGCAAGCTCAATGCCCCAGGCATCGCCACGGCAAACTGACCGAAGTGCTGAAACCAAAATTGTGTGAGCTCATCAAAATCAGGGCGTTGTATCCAATCTAGCTCCGTTTGTAGTGCATAAGCGACAGATGCCCCAATACTCGGATGTGTAAGGAGTTCTTTTTTCGGATATCCCCCATTATCTATACGGTTAATAATACGTTTAATCTGTACAAGGTCTACCTCCGCCAGCGTCGACTGATAAGACTCGGCTAAATACTGCGTATAGGCCTGAACGCTGTGATCTCGATGAGTCAAAGTATTATCTAAATCAAAAAGGACTGCACGTATGCTCATAAATCTTTATTACTGAGTTTTCAAAAACTTTAACACAATGCCCGTTTTGCTTTATGCATCTTCTTCACTATCTATATCGATACAGTTCAAATAGCCGATTAAGTCTGATTTAAGTTTTGTGGTTTCAAATAGCAGTATTCAAACAAAATAATTTCAGCACATCACACGATTTATGCTCTCGAACCGTTCATTTTTATTACGACAAGCCCTGCTGCTCACGCTCAGTATGGTTGGCCTCCTTTATGTTTTTCCCGTCGGTGGTTCGCTCGACCAAACTTTTATTCAGCCTTGGGTCGACCTACATGGTGGTTTTCCTCATCGTAATGATTGGGCACTTGCGGTGCTGAACCATCGCTATATCAAGAATATCGTCATAGGTGTGTATGTCCTGTATATCGCAGCATGGATATGCAGTTTTAAATATCCTCATCTGAAAGCACGCAAGTTTGAATTCGGTTATTTTATCGTAGTGGCTCTACTCAGCACGGCAATCATTGGGTTGCTCAAATCACAATCTGCGCATGCCTGCCCTTGGAATATGACAGTCGCTACAGCCCACGGCTTTTCTTGGGATTTTTCAGCACGCCAAGGACACTGTTTTCCCGGTGGTCATGCTGCGACTGGTTTTGCCCTGATCACGGGCTATTTTGTTTATCGAATACATCGACCTGCCCGTGCCTATTTCTTTTTATCTGCTGGGCTGATTTTAGGCTTTGCTTTTGGCTGGGCGCAAATGATGCGGGGTGCACATTTTCTCAGTCATAATCTATGGACAGCATGGTTTATTTGGGCCTTTAACACAGTCATTTATACATTTGGCTGTCGTTATCTACCCACAGAAAAAATCAAAACTGCCTATAAACACTTTGAATGGATATAGGCTTTATTCGCAAGGAGTAAATTAAAATAATTAGGAGTTTAAAGGTCTTAGCGGAATCTGAATCGTTACTTTCAACCCACCTAGCGTTTCACTTTTCGCAAAATCTAAACGTGCACCAATATGCGCAGCGGCCTTATCCACGATCGCCAAGCCTAAACCACTTCCAATTTCTTCATGATTATAAATTCGATAAAAGCGTTTTCGAATTTGCTCATATAAAGCTGGGTCGATGCCAGGCCCACTATCTTCAACCTGTACAACCGCCTGTCCCGCATGTTCAAAGACGGAGACATTAATCATGCCCTGTGCAGGGGTATATTTAATGGCATTATCAATCAAATTAAAAATGATTGAATGTACCGTTGGCTCAATACTATATAAGGCAATGCTTTGTTGTTGCTCCATGCCAAGGTCAATATCTTTTTGCATGGCCAAATGCACCAGTTGCTCCACGCAATTGGTTGCGACTTGCTTAAGATCAAAATGTTGTTTGCGCTCAAGTTCAAAGACCGAGGCGTCTTGTTTTGCCAAACTCAATAATTGACTGACCAAATGCTGAATACGAATTAAACCTTTACTCAAATTTTGTAGAGCGTCATCTTGTGGAAATTTTTGTAGCAAAATCTGCATTTGCAAATTCAGTGCGGTAATCGGGGTCCGTAACTCATGCGCTGCGTCAGCAATAAACTGGCGCTGTTCCTGCTGCGACAACGAAATTCGTTCAAACAACTGGTTCATTTCAATAATGGTTGGTGCAATTTCCTCTGGATACGGCATTTGAGAGATTGGAGAAAGTTCAAGGGCATCCCGTTTTGCCAGTTCTTTTTTAAATTTTTCCAGTGGGTTTAAACTGCGTTGAATCAACCATCCCAAAGCGATTAATGCAAAAGGTATAAAAACCAAATAGGGAATAAACATGCTACTGGCCAATTCTGCTGCAAGATGCTGTCGTACCGATTCTTGCTGACTGACCTGAATTTGCCGATCTGCAAGTGGCAAAATATAGGTATGCCACTCATCCTGTTGGGTACTGTGGGTATAAAAACCAGCTTTGGGCTGAGGCGCGACCAATAATTTTAATTGATGGGTTTGATGCGCATTGGATTGATAGGTCCACACATCAACAAATAAATCTTCTTCATGATAATGCTTATGTTGATCAAATTCGCTGCGAATGGGCTGCGGATCATGCTCTGCAACACGTTCCGCCAAATTTTGCATTTGCGCATCTAAAATTTCGTTAATTTCTTCAAGCGCAATTCGATATGCTGAAAACACCAAAAGACAGCCCAAAAGCATACTGAAAACAGACACATAAATAATTAGTCTCTTTTTCAGAGAATAAGGCTGCTGCATGGTCGATAATTCCTTTGCCTTAACCGAGTCGATAACCTAAACCACGAATGGTGCGAATAAAATCTTTGTCTAATTTTGTTCTGAGATGATGCACATACACTTCAATAGTATTACTGCTGATATCACTATCAAAATCATAAAGCTTATCTTCTAAATTGGCTTTCGAAAAAATCTTATTCGGATGTGTCACTAGTGGAATCAATATGGCCCATTCACGGTTAGATAAATCGACATATTGCCCCTTATAGCGTGCAAGATGCTGTTCGATATCTAAAATCAATTCACCATGTTTTAAAATTTTCTGCGGTGCTTCGACTGAACTCAGCCCTGTGCGTCGAAGGAGTGCATGAATCCGTGCAAGTAATTCATCAAACTCATAAGGCTTGATCAGATAGTCATCTGCCCCATGGTTTAAACCATCTACACGATTTTGTAATTGATCACGTGCCGAGATAATTAATACCGGCAATTTAGGCTGGATTTGACGAATTTGTTTCAGGACTTGCATACCATCCATCATCGGCAAACCTAGATCCAGCAAGACGATATCAATTCCCCCTTGCATTATGAGCTTTAAGCCATCGATGCCATTATTCACCCACTCGACTTCAAACTGTTGATAGTTCAACAAAGTTTTGGTCGATTCGGCAATCATGAAATCATCTTCAATAATAAGTATTTTGTGCATGGCTTAAGTCCTACGCTGTACTGAAGTACATTGTTGCAACATATTGTTTTTTTCATCAATCACTTGAGTCTGCACATCGAGCAAACTCAATAGAGATGGAAATAGATTATCCTGACTTAATTTTTGGCTTTTTTGTGCCATTAAACAAGTATATTGCGCTGAATTATTTTTTTGCCAAGCCGGTGAAAACCACATCAACATCGGCACATGAGTTTGCTGTGACGGTGCAATTGCGTATGGAGAACCGTGTAAATACAAACCATGCTCACCTGTCGACTCGCCATGATCGGACAAATACCACAGTCCTGTTTGATAGTTGTTAGTCACTTTTAAGGTGTTAATCAATTCACTCAGCACATGGTCGGTATAGACAATACTGTTGTCATAACTATTTATTAATTCTGTCGAGCTACATCCCTGTATGGCATTGCTATTACAGGTTGGCTTAAATTTTTGAAACGCTGCGGTACTTCGTTTGAAATAAGCAGGGCCATGACTGCCCATTTGGTGTAATACAATTAAACGGGGAGTTGGATCTGCTTTGGGGATCGAAGCCAAATATGTCTTCAAACCATCCACTAAGATTTCATCATGACATTCGCCATCGGCATCACACCACTTTTTCTTCAGTGCTTCAGGAAATTCATATTTTTCAACACGTGTGCATGTGCCCTTACAGCCTGAATTATTATCTAGCCACGTCACCTTATAGCCTGCACGCTGTGCAATATCGAGTAAACCTTCGCGATGACTTGCAAGCTGTTCATCATATTCGGTTCTCGGCATACCCGAGAACATACAAGGAACAGACACAGCGGTTGCGGTGCCACATGAGCTGACTTGGCTAAAATTGATAATATTTTGCTGACTGAGTTCAGGATTGGTATTTTTAGCATAGCCATTGAGTGAAAAACTTTCCGCGCGCGCAGTTTCACCAACCACTAAGACCATCAATTTTGGTAAGCTTTTGGCGCTTACGTTTTCAACCATATGTGCATCTTCACCATAGTTCAGCAATGGCAAATTCTGTTTCGGTGCTTTTTTGTGATAATAGGAAAATGTCGAAGCGATACTGTTTTGTGGTGAGAGCATGCCTTTTAAGTCACGATGCTCACAAAAGATCGCAGCATAATCGACAAAATAAACAAACAGCAAAGCACCCATGAGGATGAGCGATAGCACTATATGTAGACCCTTTTTGGCTACCACCGTGCTTAGGGCTTCTTTATGCAGTGGCAAAAGCCAGATCAATAGCACTGGCAAAACAACCAGTCCAAAGACCCAGATAAAAAATTGTGGCGAGATTAAATCCTGCACTTCCTTTACATCTGTTTGCATCATGTTCTGCACTTGGTCAGATGTAATGGTCACGCCTAAACTATTGACGAAATAAGAACTCAAACCACCAATGATCAGCAAAACACTTGCCAAAAGTTTTAAATTCCATCGCCATTGCAGGAGTTGCATCAGCACATTATAAAGTGCCACTACCACCAGTACGGTTGCCGCTAAGAATAGTCCAGCCTTCAATCCCGTATAAGGTGTGAGCTGCTGGATTTGCTGATAAAACGCGAGGTTCAAAACCACCCCAAGCCATAAGGCAAGCACGAGGTTAAATTGACTTAAACTAAGTCTTGGAATTTTTTGCTGTATTTTAGCTATGACCTGAAGCATATTGGCATCAATTATTGATCTTTGATGCTCTAATCTAAAAATTCAAACTTAAAAATCACTTAAAACTGATCAAAACCAAGCAAGAAAAATCAAAAAAGGCGATGTAAAACATCGCCTTTTGAACAACTTAAATCAAGGTCTTAGAATTTAAATTCTAGACCTGTACCCAATACAGGTTGTTCGCTTTCATTCGAACCTTGTTCAAGTGCTAAGTAACCTGCATAACCATAAGCTTTCACTTGTTTGCTAAATGCATAATCTGCACCTGCAATGAATTGCTGCGCATCAAAGTCATCACCCACTTTATAGGTCGTAGTATTTTGACTATATTGTGCTTTGACTGTCCACGCTTTTGCAGATGGAAGATTGTATTCTGCACCGACTAACCAACCTTGAGCATCATCGATATTCGCAGCTGCAGCTTCATTACCTGCTACAGATTCAACTTCTGAAGTTTGATATAAAGCTTTCAACGCTAAACCTGCATCAAGATTTATGCGACCAATCGCACGTAAAGTATTTGCTGCAGCAAAAGCTTTAGTCCCTGTAACTTCAGGCTGAGAAGCATTTAAAATCCCTACCCCCCCAAAGTTCGATGGAATCGCTTTGTCATAACCAATACCGACAACAACTGGTTTACTGTCATAGACAACAGAAGCTGACCATGCATCACCTAAACCACGACCAGCGACTTTAGCGCCACCTTTTGATTTAGAAATCCCTGAAGCCTCGCCTGAAGCCAATAATGCAGTTGCTTTAACCTTACCTTCACCTAATGCAAAAGCTGGTGATTCATAGACAACAACGTTATCAATACGGTTCTCACCCGTCAGAATACCGGTGATATCTGCTTTATTATCGACATAGTTATTAAATGTATCTACGACAGAAGAAAGCTGTTTAACAGGTGTATCGATCTTACCTAATTTGATTGCACCTAATTTTTCGTCTTTCAAACCAATGAGTAAGTTACGCGGTACAAACGTATCCGAGCCATTTTCACCATCATCGACATAGAAAGTGAATTCAGCTTGATACAGTGCGCTTAAACGATCTGTAAGCTTCTCGTCGCCTTTAAGACCAATGAATGAGTTGTTTGAATTAAGCTCAACGACATCTTTGTCTGAAAAACCTGTTTTATTATCTTCAGGTAAATAATCAACAGACGCATCAATTTCACCGTAGAAGGTTGGTGCTGCAAAGGTTGACCCAGCCAAAAGGCTCAATGCGATAGCCGCTGCTAACTTAGTTTTCATCAAAAATTTTCCTTAAATTATTTTGTAACAGATATTACACACGCGAAACATATTACAAAATTATTAAAATAATATTTGCATTGCTCTTTTAGTGCTTTAGCTGATAAAAAACAACCAAAATCATGATTTAGAAGTGATTTTGGTCATTTTTTGATGCTTTTCCCCAAAATAGAATCGGGACTAAGCTCAATGCAGCCAAACCTGTGATCCAAAATAAATAAGTACTATAACCCAACTGATCGGCCACTATGCCACTGATGCTATACAGCCCCCCACTCACCGTCGCCATAATGGCAACCTGAAATGTAAAGTCCGTTGCTGCAAATGCTTTACGACTATATTGCATCACCAAAGTCAGCATGATCACGAGCAGCATGGCTGAAATCATGTCTTCGGCAGCATTGATCCCATAGATCAGCCATTCATGGACGGGCCGTTTTGCCTCGAACTGCAAAGCCAGCCATGCATAGGCAAATAAACTGAATATTTTCAATACCGAATAGAAAACCAAGGCCTGCGCCCGAGAAATATACTTCAAGCTAAGACCTGCAAGCCCCGCCCCAATTAAAGCAGCCACCGCACCTAACATGGTGATATACAGACCAATTTGACTAAAGCTCAATCCTAAATCGACCATCAGTGGCTTAAGTAAAGGACCTGCCAGACCATCTGCAAGCTTAAAACTCAACAAGATCATCAGCCACAGTGAGAGAGTTTTAGTTTGAGTAAAATAAGCCAAATACTGGCGAATAGCATAGAACAAGCCTGAAGTATGCTTATAGTTGTTATCATTCTCTTGAGAGGAAATTATGTTGAGCTGTGGCTTTAAAGGTTCTCGATAGAGAAAAATAGGGATGGTATTGATGAACACCAATGCCGCTAAAAACAGAAATGTGGCTTGCCAATCCAACCAATCCAAGGCCCAAAGTACAGCACCACCGCCCACGATAAAGCCGAGTCTGGAACCAATCACCTGAAAAGTATTGCCCCAGTGCTGTTGGTCAGTTTTTAAAATATTGACAGCCAAGCCATCCGTTGCAACATCTTGAGTTGCACCGACCAAATTCATACTGAGTAAAGCCACAAAAAACAGCAGCAAATACATTGGTTCATTCAAGCTTTGGATCGGCAAAAAAGACAGGAAGACCAAGACCACCACGGACAACAACTGCATTGGAATAATCCAACTCCGATAGTGCCCTTTGGACCTTGAACCATGCCGATCAATCCACGGTGCCCAAAAAACTTTGATCGACCATGGCAGCATGAGTAATCCAAAGCCACCAATATGCGCCAAAGATACACCTTGCGCTCTTAAAATCACTGGTAAAGCATGCGTCATAAAACCGACAGGTAACCCTTGCGCCCAATATAAGGAAAACAGTAAAAGATAGAGCTGACGAAGCTGGATCATAAGTTCCTAAATGTTGAGTGCGCTGAAGTTACATTTAGAGTAGTCAAAATACGGCTATTTTGCCAATGATCTAAAAAAATCATCGACCTAAGATAAAGGTCAATACTGATGCCGTACTTTTAAATGTGCATCACGTCGAAAATGGATTTCACTTATATAAGAATATGCAATGAATCAAAAGACTCAATTATTTCCAGTTTTGCCCGATCAAGTTCCATCACGCGGCTCCCCCCTGAGCCGCGCTATTTTTAAAAAACTTTTTTTGGCACAAGGATGGAAATTTGACGGCGAATTTCCCAACCTTGCCAAAGCTGTAGCGATCATTTCTCCGCATACTTCTAATATAGATGCATGGCATGGTTTTCTCGCCTTACTTGGAATCGGGATAAAAATAACCATTTTTGGTAAAAACACCCTTTTTGATACCCCCTTAAAACCACTTTTGGATTGGGTCGGCGTGATCCCTGTGCAGCGTGAAAATCCACATGGACTGACGCGTGAAATTGCTGAGATTGTCCAAGCGACAGATCAAATTTGGATTGGAATGGCACCTGAGGGAACACGAAAAAAAGCCGATAAAATCCGTAGTGGTTTTTACTATATTGCCTATGAAGCACAGATACCTATTGTGATGTTTAGCTTTGATTATGCAAAGAAAACCATTCATTGCTTGGGTGTTTTTGAACCCAGTGGAGATTTTGAAACTGATCTCGAAAAAATTTTGAAGATTTATGATGGCAAATTTTCCCCGAAAAATCCCGAATGGTTGGCCTTGCCGTTACAAAAGCACTGGAAAAAGCCCTAGTCAAATGGCTATTTTTTTGATGTGATGTGCACTTTGTATATTTAACCATCAGATTTCACCCATGAAACTTTTGCAATACCTGATTCCTAGCCTCTTTGTATTGGCACTCACTGGCTGTGATTCTGCAACCAAAACACCTGCGACCACGACACCTACACCAGCCAAAGCACGTGAACCGGTGATCGCGATTGCGCTCGGTGGTGGCGGTGCCAAAGGTTTTGCTCATATTGGCGTGCTTAAAGTACTCGAATCACATGGTATTAAACCTAAAATTGTGACTGGGACCAGTGCGGGTAGTTTTGTCGGTAGCTTATATGCCAGCGGTAAAACACCATATCAAATGCAGCAATTGGCCTTGAACTTTAAAGAGTCCGATATTCGTGATTTAACCTTAAATAGCCAAGGCATTATTCAAGGGCAAAAACTGCAAGACTTTGTTAATAAAAACGTCGGCAATAAATCAATTGAACAATTTCCAAAGCGCTTTGCTGCTGTAGCCACCCGTTTGGATAATGGCAGTAAAACTGAATTTAACCGTGGTAATGCAGGCCAAGCGGTACGTGCATCGTGCAGCATTCCAAATGTATTTGTACCTGCAACCATTGCAGGGGTGAAATATGTCGATGGTGGCTTAGTCAGCCCAATTCCAGTGAAAACCGCACGTGATATGGGTGCAGATATCGTGATTGCAGTTGATATCTCTGCGCGTCCTGATGGTAGCAAAGCCGTAAGCATGTTTGGTTTACTCGATCAAACCATTAACATCATGGGACAACAAAGTATTAATGAAGAACTGAAAAATGCCAATTTCGTGATTCAACCTAAAGTGGGACATATCGGCACACTCGATTTGAAGTCGAGCAATGCGACGATTTTAGAAGGTGAAAAAGCCGCACAGCTCAAAGTGAATAGCATTATTAAGGCGATCGACAACTTTAAACAGTCCCCTGCGGCCTTTAAACCAGCACCAAAAGCGAAAATATAATTCAACGATTTTTTTTATATTCATTGAGTTATACATCTGCTACATTGATATAGATACTGGTTCATCTATATCAATTCACCCTTATATAAGAGTAGATGTATGGAATTTATTTTAGAACCTTGGCACTGGTTTGTATTGGGCGTCGCTTTGATGCTTTTTGAACTGATTTTGCCGTCTTTTGCTGCGCTATGGTTTGGCGTTTCTGCAATTTTGGTTGGGATCTTATATTGGATCTTTCCATCCATGGACTTTAATGTCCAAATTGTGGTTTGGATTATTTTTGCCGTGCTTTGCACATTTTTGTGGTTCAAATTTATTAAGCCTTTATCCATTGATAAAACCAAAGCAGGTCTGTCCCGTGAAGCGACGATTGGCCAAGTGGGTATGGTGATTCAAACCCAGCTCAATCATGGCAGCGTTAAAGTTCGCTTCCCGATGCCTGTTTTAGGTTCAGACGAATGGCATTGCCGTACTCAAGATGCACTTCAAGTCGGTGATCGTGTTCGCGTGACCGATATTTTAGGCAATGATTTAGTCGTCCAACTGCACAGCAGCAACCACCCCACTGACAATCCATAAATAAGTGAGAAATGACATGTCTGGTGTTTCTATTGTTTTTTTAGCGCTCTTAGTTTTTGTAGCCGTCACCATTTTTAAAGGTGTCCGTATTGTTCCCCAAGGTTATAAATGGATTGTTCAGCGTTTAGGTAAATACCATACCACGCTCAATCCGGGGCTGAACTTTGTGATTCCGTATGTCGATGAAGTGGCTTATAAAGTCACAACCAAAGATATCGTGTTAGATATTCCCTCTCAGGAAGTGATCACACGTGACAATGCGGTACTGCTGATGAATGCTGTGGCTTATATCAACTTAACCACGCCTGAAAAAGCAGTTTATGGTATTGAAAACTACACATGGGCGATTCAAAACTTAGTTCAAACCTCTTTGCGGTCTATTGTTGGTGAAATGGACCTCGATGATGCACTGTCATCGCGTGATCATATTAAGGCTAAACTCAAAGCTGCTATTTCTGATGATATCTCTGACTGGGGTATTACACTTAAAACTGTAGAAATTCAAGATATTAAACCTTCTCATACCATGCAAGCTGCGATGGAAGAGCAAGCGGCCGCTGAACGTCAACGTCGTGCGACAGTCACCAAGGCAGACGGTGAAAAACAAGCGGCTATTTTGGAAGCAGATGGTCGTTTAGAAGCCTCTCGTAGGGATGCAGAAGCTCAAGTGGTACTGGCAGAATCTTCTCAGCGTGCAATTGAAATGGTGAGTTCAGCTGTCGGTGATAAAGAAATTCCAGTTGCGTACTTACTGGGTGAACAATACGTCAAAGCCATGCAAGATATGGCTAAATCTAATAATGCCAAAACTGTGGTTTTACCTGCGGATGTACTGAATACGATTCGTGGTGTGATGGGACGTAATAACTAAATCTTCGCATTAATTAAAATGGGTCGTGATATACGGCCCATTTTTATGCCCAAAACAAAAAAGAAGGCAAAGTTTGTCAATTTATGTTTAAATTTCACGTTATTTTTTTGACGTTTTAGGGCTTATCGTTCGATTTCACCTACCTGGCTTAGGCAAATCCCATTGAGTCCCCTAATTAAACGCAATTGTCCAACGCCAAAGCGGATACCGTATGAGCTCCCTGAATCCCACCCTAATTACCTTTCTCTTTTATATTGTCGCCATGGTCGTGATCGGTTTACTTGCATACCGTGCGACCAGTAACTTTTCTGACTACATTTTAGGTGGCCGCCGATTAGGGAGCTTTGTCACTGCCCTTTCTGCAGGTGCATCAGATATGAGTGGTTGGTTGCTCATGGGTCTTCCGGGGGCGATTTACCTTTCAGGTTTATCTGAAATGTGGATTGCAATTGGTCTGATCATTGGTGCTTGGCTCAACTGGTTACTTGTGGCAGGTCGTCTTCGTGTACATACCGAAGTTCAAAATAATGCTTTGACCCTACCTGACTATTTCTCAAATCGTTTTAACGATCAAAAGAAAATCTTACGTATCGTGTCAGCTGTGATTATTTTGATTTTCTTCGCAATTTACTGTGCTTCAGGCATGGTTGCAGGCGCTCGATTATTTGAAAGTATGTTTGGTATGTCGTATAGCACTGCGCTTTGGATCAGTGCCATTGCAACGGTGAGCTATGTGTTTATTGGTGGCTTCCTTGCTGTCAGTTGGACCGATACCATTCAAGCGGGCTTTATGATTTTTGCCTTGCTACTTACCCCTATCGTGGTCATGTTGTCGTTCTCGAATTTAACCCAGTTCACTCTGGCACTGGAAGCGGCACGCCCTCAAGCCATGGATGTATTTGCTGACTTAAGTTTTGTCGCAATCATGTCCTTATTGGCATGGGGCTTAGGCTATTTTGGTCAACCGCATATCTTAGTCCGCTTCATGGCAGCAGATTCTGTTAAATCGATTCCCAATGCACGTCGTATTGGTATGACATGGATGACGCTCTGCCTCGGTGGCGCAGTTGCAGCAGGCTTCTTCGGTATTGCTTATTTCCAACAGCATCCAGAACTGGCAGGTGTCGTTACAGCAAACCCTGAAACGGTCTTTATGGAATTGACTAAAATTCTATTTAACCCATGGGTTGCAGGTATCGTATTGGCTGCGATTTTAGCTGCGATCATGAGTACCTTAAGCTGTCAGCTTTTAGTCTGTTCAAGTACCTTAACTGAAGACTTCTATAAATCATTCTTACGTAAAAATGCTTCACAAAAAGAATTAGTTTGGGTCGGCCGTATCATGGTATTAATGATTGCGTTGCTTGCGATCTATATGGCGGCTAATCCTGACTCTAAAGTCCTTGGTCTCGTCGCATATGCATGGGCAGGCTTCGGTGCTGCATTTGGCCCACTGATTATCATGTCATTGTTCTGGAAACGCATGACACTCAATGGTGCTTTAGCAGGTATGGTGGTTGGTGCTGTTATGGTTATTCTATGGAAAAACCTCTGGGGTGATACAGGCGTTTATGAAATTATTCCGGGCTTCATCTGCTCACTACTTGCAATTATCATTGTGAGCTTAATGGGCAAAGCACCATCTGCTGAAGTCACTGAAAAATTTGAAGAAGCAGATCGTATCTATAAAGAAAGTATTTAAGACCAATAGCACTTAAATTTAATTTCTAAGTTTTAATATCTGCAAAAAAGGACGCCTAGCGTCCTTTTTTGTTTTTTATCATGTCATCCATTTAGATATTACTTAGAGGTTTATTGACTTCTGTTCCAAATATACAAAATATAAAAAAGCCCACAACATGTTACATGTGTGGGCTGAGGTCTTTTACTGCGTTATATTAACTTTGACGTTTTAATAAAAACTGGGTGATCTTTTGTAATTCTGCCGCATCTTCTGCAAAATAATCCAAAGCTTGAAGCGCTTGAGCATGTAATTCTTCTGCATAAGCTTGCGCTTGCTCGAGACCCATTAACGCAGGATATGTCGATTTATCCACTTGTTGATCTTTACCTGCTGTTTTACCCAATGCTTCAGTGTCAGCAATAATATCTAAAATATCATCTTGCACCTGAAAGGCTAAACCAATCGCTAGACCAAATTCGCGGAGTTTAGGAATAGCTTGGTCTGTACCATTAAATATCGTCACTGCCGCCATCATGATTGCAGCAGAAATTAAAGCACCAGTTTTATTTCGATGAATATTTTCTAGTTCATCTTGACTGACATGCTTGCCTTCCGATTGTAAGTCTAGAACTTGTCCATTGACCATTTTTGAAGTTGCTGTCGCTAAAATTTGCATTTGCTTTAAGATGATCGGCGCTTCAACGGCTGGGCCTTGATCAAAGAGACGGCTGCCTAAAACTTCAAAAGCCATCGATTGTAAAATATCGCCAGCAAGTAAAGCCGTATCTTCACCAAAAGCCACATGACAGGTTGGTTGACCACGACGGAGTAAATCGTTGTCCATACACGGCAAATCATCGTGTGCCAATGAATAGCAATGAATAAATTCGATCGCCACTGCAGCACGGCGTACGGCTGCAAAATTTGTATTGGGTTTTAACGCTGCTGTTGCATAACAAAGTGCCGGTCGAACGCGTTTTCCACCCAACATCACAGCATGATACACCGCCCCTTTTAAGGGTTCTGGAATTGAAAATGCATCTAGCGCTGTCAGTAAATCCTGCTGAATACGCTGCTGCGCTTCTGTCAGGGCATGTGTGGAAACGTCTGTTAAAGAAGACACATTCACCTCAAATACTTTAAATATTTAACTGCTTCGTTCATTAGCAAATTGACTGCCAATGTTTTCTGTCAATTTTGACCTGTTGCATCATACTGCTTTCTCAAATCTTTCTCTATGTTACGGCCTAAATCTATGTGTTTTTCCCACAGTCTGATGGTTTTTTAAATGTCGTTTCCTCAAATAGCGCCACATTTTGTCCATCATTAAAACAGGTACAATTTTTCGAACCTTTCTTGGCTTGATACAAAGCCTGATCGGCACGTGCCAATGTTTCAAAAAATGACTCTGTACCATCCCACAAGGCCACTCCGCATGAGATACTCAGTTGTAAAGCCTTATCCGCATAATTCATCGAAGAAGCATAGATTTGCTCACAACATTGTTGAGCAATCGAACATGCAGTCGATATAGCCGTGCGTGGCAAAATCATTGCAAACTCTTCCCCACCCATGCGATATATTTGTGCATCTGCATGTTGACTAATTTGCATCCTTAAAAGCTGCGCACTTTTTCTTAAAACTTCATCGCCAAATGCATGACCGTAGATATCATTGATTTGCTTAAAATTGTCTAAGTCGAGCATCATCAAACAAATTTCATCGGCTTTTTCAACCGCGAAGCTTTTTTGCCACTGAGAAAGATCTAAATCAAAACCTCGTCGATTTTTTATCCCTGTCAGATAATCAAAATAAACTTGTTGTTCGAGTTGTTGGTTATGTTTCAACAGAGATAATTCGAATTGCTTTAAATTTGTAATATCCGCACAGCACAACAGCACATGTTCCAAATCGCCACTTTGTTGAAACTTTGGTTTGAGCGTGAACCAATAATGCCGTTCATTTTCACTATACATAAATGGTTCAATGCTATCGTTCTCTAAACAGCGTAAATCAAACTCAGAACTTGTGGCTTTGGTCTTTTGCTGCATCACAGACACGTGATTTAATACGATCTCTTGTAAGTCTGACTGAAATCGATGTTTAAATATTTGATTGGCGCATATCAGCTCAGCTGTCGCAGAAAATAGCGCAGCAGGCATTGGCAACGCTTCTAATACAGCCAATTGTTCAGTAGGTAGGTCCGATTTTATTAAGTCTTTTTTAAGCATGGTTTCGCTACTTTTTTCAGGGTAAAGCTACGCAAAATGCTAACAAAATTAATCTGACATAAATCACAGAAACTTTCTAATATTAAATGCAGTTCATATTATATAAAGATATATACCAATTCATGATTTGCTTATTCATATAAAAGATAAAGGCAAAAAAAAGCCCCTGCAAAGCAGAGGCTGATTTCAAATGAGATGTTAAATACTTAATCTAAACTATCCGCAGGAATACGCACCCAGCCTTCCATTAAGACACGCGCACTTCGGCTCATCACGGCTTTTTTAACGACCCACTGACCATTTTCATAAATTGCTTGCGCACCTACACGTAGCGTCCCAGATGGATGTCCAAAACGCACAGCTTCTCGCTCCCCACCACCCGCGGCTAAGTTCACAAGCGTCCCCGGTATCGCCGCAGCTGTACCAATGGCAACTGCCGCTGTGCCCATCATGGCATGATGCAGTTTCCCCATTGATAAGGCACGAACCAATAAGTCCGTATCTTGTTCTGAAATATGTTTAGAACTCGAAGATGTATAGGCTTTTGGCTTTGAAACAAATGCAATCTTTGGGGTATGTTGACGCTGTTCTGCTTCAGCAATATCTGAAATCAAACCCATTTGCTGCGCACCATAAGCACGGATTTTTTCAAAACGGGCCAATGCCTTAGCATCGCCGTTGATCGCATCTTGCAGTTCAGTTCCGACATAACCAATATCTTCTGCATTTAAGAAAATGGTTGGAATACCTGCATTAATGAATGTTGCAGGGAAACTGCCTTCATCGGGTACAATTAAGGTATCGACCAAATTCCCTGTAGGAAACATAGCGCCGCCATCTTCACCATCATCTGCGGGGTCTAAAAATTCAATTTGAACTTCGGCTGCTGGGAAGGTCACACCATCTAGTTCAAAATCACCAGTTTCTTGTACTGCACCATCAGTAATAGGTACATGCGCAATAATGGTTTTTTGAATATTGGCTTGCCAAATACGAACCGTACATAAACCATTTTCAGGAATACGTGATGCCTCAACCAAACCATTTGAAATGGCAAATGCACCAACTGCTGCTGTTAGGTTTCCGCAGTTACCACTCCAGTCGACAAATGCTTTATCAATCGACACTTGTCCAAATAGATAGTCTACATCATGCTCAGGCTGTGAACTTTTTGCCAAAATCACGGTTTTACTGGTACTTGATGTCGCTCCACCCATCCCATCAATTTGTTTACCATAAGGATCTGGACTGCCAATCACACGTAATAAAAGTTGGTCGCGAACTTTTCCAGCTTGTTGTGCTGCAAGCGGCAAATCATCTAGCTTGAAAAATACACCTTTACTAGTACCACCACGCATATAAGTCGCTGGAATCTTAATTTGGGGAGCAAAACTCATTTTTATTGAATCCTTAATCTTTATCATTGTGTTTTGGCAGAGCGTTCTTTTCTGCGCTTTTGCATCATACAATGTTTAATTGAAGTTTTAACAATCACATGACTTAAGTATAAAAAAACAACATTCGATACCTTTTCCATATAAAGCCAAGTATAAGAATTTCAATTAAAATAAAATTAATCTATTGATTCATAAATTTTTAATTCAGCATTTAAAACAAAAAATAGGTTATTAAATATATAAATATTTTTCATAAATTTTGAGCTACTAGGCTATTCATTCTCTATACATTACAATTACCAAAATTAAACCATTCTCGGGAAGAGTAACTTGACTACCAATTCCTCCGAACTCAAGCGTGGCTTAAAGAATCGTCATATTCAATTGATTGCCATGGGTGGTGCAATTGGTACAGGCTTATTCTTGGGCTCAGCGCATGTGATTCAATCTGCTGGACCATCCATTATTCTCGGCTACGCCATTGGCGGTCTGATCGCCTTTCTAATTATGCGTCAGTTAGGTGAAATGATCGTCCATGAACCTGTAGCGGGTTCATTTAGCCATTTTGCATATAAATATTGGGGGAAATTTCCAGGTTTCTTAACAGGTTGGAACTACTGGATTCTCTATATTTTAGTGGCAATGACAGAACTCACTGCTGTTGCGAAATATATTAACTATTGGTGGCCTCATATTCCAGCGTGGGCATCTGTATTGTTCTTCTTCGTGATTATTACCTTAGTAAACTTAGGTAATGTGAAGTTTTATGGTGAATCTGAGTTTTGGCTGTCGATTATTAAAGTCACTGCAGTTATTTCGATGATCGTATTCGGTTTGTATTTGCTACTGACTGCAGATGCTAACTCAACAGCATCATTTACCAACTTATGGAGTCAGGGCGGCTTTTTCCCAAATGGTTTTGAAGGCTTATTCTTCATGCTGGCATTCTTGATGTTCGCCTTCGGTGGTATTGAACTGATTGGTATGGCGGCAGCGGAAGCTGAAAATCCAAAAGAAACTATTCCAAAAGCAATTAACCAAGTTGTATTTCGTATTTTGATTTTCTATGTGGGTTCTTTGACTATTCTATTGTCACTTGTGCCATGGAATCAGCTTGAACTAGGTGGTCTAGACAAAAGTCCATTTGTGATGATCTTTAGCCAACTGGGTATTGATTGGGCTGCACATTTACTGAACTTCATTATCCTAACTGCAGCACTGTCTGTTTATAACAGCGGTATGTATGCCAATAGCCGTATGCTTTACAGCTTGGCGAAGCAAGGTAATGCACCAAAAGTTTTCGCAAAAACCAACAAAAGTGGCGTGCCAATTCCAGCAGTATTACTTTCTGCAGTGCTGATTTTCGGTTGTGTACTCTTAAACTACTTCGTACCCGAAGATGCACTTGGTCACTTAATGTATGTAGTTGTTGGTGCGCTTGTCCTGAACTGGGCGATGATTACCATGACTCACTTACAGTTCCGTCGTGCAAAACGTATTTTGAATTTTACAACGTCATATCCCGCACTTTGGGCACCAGTCAGCAACTACATCGTTCTGATCTTTATTGCTTTAGTTCTATTTATTATGTGGACTCAGGGCTTTATGGAATCAGTTCTAATGATCCCTGTTTGGATTACAGTCATGTTATTAATGTTTAACTATCTTAATCCTAAAGATTTGAGCGACATTGACCCCAATGAAGTTCATAAAGACTAAGTAATTTAAAAAGTTATTGTTTCAGCAATAACTTTTTTTTTAGCTAAAATAGGAGTACATTAGCCTCCGTCTTGCGCTCTTAGCTTAACCGGATAGAGCAGTTGCCTCCTAAGCGACCGACGTGGGTTCGAGTCCCGCAGAGCGCACAATTTTTTAGACACCTCACCTCTCTGATTTTTTCAACTCCCATTTATCAATAAAACTAAATTCAGAATTCTTAAATCTAAATTACAAATTCAAAATTCATCTCTGAATTTTTTAACTTAATCTTTGTTTTTACTGATATTACTCTTGAGAGTTTGTTTTTTAAGAAGAATTGAATAGCACTTTTAAATTCCCTAATCATCTATTTGTCAATGCAAAAAACGACACATGGCGTGGTCTATAAGGCCAAAAAAATCAATTTATGACTGCCCATATCAAAATATTTTCAATTATTTTTAGGTTTAGAAAATAATGCAGTAACTAAAAATATTAAATAATAATCAAAATGTTATATGTATTAATTAGTACATTTACTCTAAATAGTTCGTTTTTCAATCATATTTTTTAATCTAGAGCATTTACTCTTATTTTAATTGTGCTATTTTTGTCACATGGAGTAACAATTAAGCCCAAGAGTATTAAAAAGTTTTCCATAACGAATATATGCAGTAACCATAAAAATCAAATTCGTATCTCAAGGAATGACGAAGAATGAAATTAAAAACTTTAGCTACAGCCATGATTCTTGCTTCAGTTCCAATGACAGGTGCTTTTGCAGCAGCAATGGACCGTTCAGGCCAATCTATGTCTGCATTCTTACAACCAGGAAATTATTTTGAAGCAGGTATTTCAGTTCTAGACCCGACAGTATCTGGTAAAGAAGCTGGTGAAACAGCTACACGTCGTAATATTGAAGACATGGCTGATGATTATTACTTCCCTTCAGCCGCATTAAAACTACAATTAACTGATAAGTTTTCATTCGGTCTTCTATATGACCAACCATTTGGTGCCGCTGCTGAATATAAAGGTAACAATGCTTTTGTTTCACAAGCTTCTGACACGGTATTACCTCAACCACTATTAGACAGCATGGTTCGAAATGAAGTTACTCAAACTTTAAATCAACTTACAAGTACACAAATTGTAGGTTTAGCAGCGCAAGGCTTGCTTGCACAACAAGGTATGTCTCCAACTAACCCAGCTTATAATGCTACTTTACAAGCAACAGTGACAGGTATTATCACTCAAGCAGGTGGTAATGTTGATACAGCTGCTGCTGCAGTACGTCCACAAGTTGAAGCTGGGGCATTTATTCAAGGTCAACAGCAATTACAACAACGTTTAGATAATGCAGGTGTTGCTCTAGGCCAAGGAAATACAAAAGTTTCTGTAGACACTCAGAACTTAGCTTTTGTTTTTGGCTTCCAACCTACGCCAAATTGGAACATCTATGCTGGTCCTGTTTATCAAACAGTTAAAGGTAGCGTAAGCCTACGTGGTCAAGGCTATAGCATTTTTAATGGCTATGACTCAAACATTAAAGAAACTGGTGATCTTGGTTGGTTGGCAGGTGTTGCTTACCAAATTCCAGAAATTGCACTTAAAGCTTCTTTAACATATCGTTCTGAAATTGACCATGAAACGACAATTCGCGAAACAATTCCAACTGCTGGCGCGTTAACGCTACTTGGTCAAAACCCTGCAGATGTAGTTGGAGCTAAGGGCACTTCGACGATTACTACACCTCAGTCTGTAAACCTTGATTTCCAATCTGGTATCATGGCTGACACCGTTGCATTTGCAAACGTGCGTTGGGTTGAATGGTCAAATTTCGCAATTCGTCCATACCAATTTGGTTTAATGTCTGAAGCAGTTGGACAATTACCAGCAGTTAACCGTCCGAACGGCTTTAACTTAGTTGAATATTCTGAAGACCAAATTTCTGCAACAGTTGGTGTTGGTCGCAAACTTAGTGAACAATGGGCTGGTAACGTATCCGTAGGTTGGGACTCAGGCGCTGGTAACCCTGTATCAACACTTGGCCCTACTGAAGGTTACTGGAATGTCGGCTTAGGTTTACAATTTAGTCCAGCACCGAATTACTTCATTGCTGGTGGCGTGAAATACTTCATGCTCGGTGATGCAAAATCTCAAACAGCTGCTCAATTTGGTGAAGATAGCCGTATTGTTGGTGAATTTGAGGATAACGATGCTTGGGCATACGGTTTAAAAATCGGTTACCGCTTCTAATTCTCGGTATTAGTAGATTGGAAATATATCCAATCTACTATTGTAAAAATAATTTAATTCAAATGTTCATAGATTGAGCATTTGAATTTTTTAAGTTCAAAGATAAACATTAAGTTAAATACTCTATTTTTTTATTTATAAATCATAAACATAAATAACACCTTCTAGAATAATTACTCTAGCATTGCTTATTTTTTAACTTATACAGTTCATTTTTAGAGTAGCAACTCTTATTTACTGTTTTTCTATTTATGTTACTTTCCACACATTGAAATAACATCAAAAGTTACAAACAGGGATAATGTATGCAACTCAACAGTCTTACAAAAGCCATCATCATCAGTTTAATGCCTGCAACTACAGCGATTGCTGGTGGTTTAGACCGTTCAGGCCAATCAATTTCTGCATTCTTACAACCTGGTAACTATGCAGAAGCTGGTATTTCAATTCTAGATCCAAATGTATCAGGACAAGACACTGATAAAAACAGTGCTTCAGATATGGCGGGTGATTATTATTTTCCTCATGCAGCACTTAAAATCCAAGCGACAGATAAAATTTCAGTAGGTTTAATCTACGACCAACCCTTTGGTGCAGATGCAGAATATTCTGGCCAAAATAACTTTGTTGAAAACCGTCCATTGCCTTTTCAAGGAAATACATCTGTTGTTGTAGATACACAAAATCTAAGTTTATTGGTTGGCTATCAACCCAATGAGAACTGGAACGTATATGCAGGTGCTGTATATCAAACAGTAGATGGCACAGTACTTCTACGTGGTAAAACATATTCTGCTTTTAATGGATATGATTTTAGAACAGGTGAAGATGAATCCGTTGGTTGGTTAGCGGGTGTTGCATATCAAATTCCAGAAATTGCGCTTAAAGCCTCTGTAACTTATCGCTCTGAAATTGATCATGAAATGAATGCCTATGAGCGTTTTAATGCTGTAGGAATGACTGGAAATGACGCTTTAAATGGTGCAATGACTGTTATAAACTCTGCAAAAGGTGAAACTGAGCTAACGACTCCACAGTCTGTAAATATTGATTTCCAAACAGGTATTATGGAAAACACTGTTGCATTTGCAAATGTACGTTGGGTAGATTGGTCAAAATTTAAAGTACAACCTTACAAGTTTGGAAAACTTAGTGAAACACTCGGTCAATCTGGTATGGTTCCAACTAAGCCAAATGGTTTTAACTTAATTGATTATAAAGATGATCAAATTTCTGCAAACATTGGTGTTGGTCGTAAATTTACAGATCGTTGGGCTGCAAATGTATCTATCGGTTGGGACTCTGGAGCAGGCAACCCTGTGACAACATTAGGTCCAACTGAAGGTTATTGGAATATTGGTACAGGTGTACGCTTCTCTCCTGCTACAAATTACTTCATCGGTGCTGGTATAAAATATTTCTGGTTGGGTGATGCAGATGCTGTAACGGGCGCACATACCCCTGCAGGCACATTCGCAGATAACCACGCAATTGCTTATGGTTTAAATGTCGGGTACAGCTTCTAATACAAGTTATATTTTGTAATATAAAAAAGCCCCATTTTGGGGCTTTTTTATATTCAACATGTGATGTATTTCACAATTTATTATATTTATTAAGCAATATATAGAGCGTTTTTTAGCCAAACAAACTATAAAAACTTTAATATTTAATTTAAAAGTATTTATTTGTATAACAGCAACTTAAATAAATATTTTAAAGTTTTAACTCTAAAATAAATAAAAACAATGACTTTTTTATACTATTAGTTCAATTTTAGAGTCTTTACTCTTTTTTTATTTATGATATTTTTCGCACATGGATATGATTAAAAATAATTTACATATCTCATATTTTTATTAACGCATTGACGCGTTTTTTATACTAGGAAAGTAGAAAAATGAACTTAAAAGCATTAACAAGTGCCATTTTATTTGCCAGCGTACCAATGACAGGGGCTTTTGCAGCAGCAATGGATCGCTCTGGGCAGTCAATTTCTGCATTTTTACAACCGGGTAATTATTTTGAAGCAGGGATTTCAGTTTTAGATGCAGACGTTTCAGGGAAAATGACTGATAACTATTCGAATGCAGCTTCACGCGGTAAAGAACTGGGTGATATGGCAGAATCTTATTACTTCCCTAGCGCTGCTATTAAATTGCAACCACATGAAAAAATTTCTGTTGGTTTAATTTACGACCAACCATTTGGTGCCGAAGCAAAGTATAAACTTGAACATGGCGCATTTAACGCCAATATTAACCAAGTAAATACTCCTACAGAAGTCGAAGTCAAAACTCAAAATCTCAACTTTTTAGTTGGTTATCAACCGACTGAAAATTGGAATTTTTATGGCGGTGCTGTGTACCAAACTGTTAAGGGTGATATTCAATTAGCTGGTACAGCATACTCATTATTTTCTGGCTATAAAGCATCCATTGAAGAAGATTCAAGTGTTGGTTGGTTAGCTGGTGCTGCATTCCAAATTCCAGAAATTGCTTTAAAGGCATCTGTGACTTATCGCTCTGAAATCGATCATGATGTAAGAGCAGAAGAATCTTTTACTGGACTAATGAATCTAAGCATTTATCCGCAACGCTTGCGTACAGAAGGTGATACGACGATTACAACACCTCAATCTGTAAATTTAGATTTACAGTCAGGCATCATGGCCAATACCGTTGCCTTTGCACAGCTTCGTTGGGTAGATTGGTCTAATTTTGCAATTCGTCCTCATCAATTTGGCGAAGCAACCCAACGCCCATTAGTTGCAGGCCAAACAGGAAAGCCTCAAGGATTTGATTTAGTTGCATACGAAAAAGATCAAATATCAGCAAACGTTGGTATAGGTCGTAAGTTTAATGATCAATGGGCAGGTACAGTCATGGTCGGTTGGGACTCTGGGGCTGGCAACCCAGTTTCAACCCTAGGTCCAACTGAAGGTTATTGGAGTGTTGGTTTAGGTGGTCAGTTCTCTCCGACACCTCAAACATTCCTTCAAGCGGGAGTCAAATACTTCATGCTTGGTGATGCAAAATCTCAAGTAGCTTCTGACTTTGGTGGTGATAAATACGTAGCTAATTTTGAAGATAATGACGCGATCGGTTATAGCTTAAAATTAGGCTATCGTTTCTAAGTTGCCTTAAAAACTTTGGATTAAACAGAAAGGGTGCTATAAGCGCCCTTTTCTATAACTTGCTATTCAGAATTATGCTGGAATATCCCGAACTGAAGCATTACGAATCGCTTCTTTTAGTGCATCATAGCCATGAATTGGTGGGAACTGTGGAAATTCAGCAATCACATTGTCAGGTGCATCAAATAAGAAACCCGCATCTGCTTCACCGAGCATCGTCGTATCGTTATAAGAATCACCTGCTGCAATCACTCGGAAGTTCAATCCATGTAATGCTTGAACGGCTTTACGTTTTTGATCAGGTTGACGAAGCTTATAAGCGCTAATCATGCCATTTTCATCAGTTTCTAACTTGTGACAGAAAATCGTTGGCCAACCAAGTTGCTGCATTAATGGATGTGCAAACTCATAGAAAGTATCTGAAAGAATAATTAATTGAAAATGAGTACGTACCCACTCTACAAACTCTTTTGCACCTTCAAATGGCCCCATATCTGCAATTACGTCTTGAATATCGTTTAAACCCAAACCGTGTTGTTTTAGGATATTTAAACGTTGAGTCATCAACACATCGTAATCTGGAATGTCACGAGTCGTTGCTTCAAGTTCTTTAATGCCTGTTTTTTTCGCAAAATTAATCCAAATTTCAGGTACTAAAACCCCTTCTAGATCTAAACAAACGACTTCCATGCACTCTACCCTCTGTTAAGTGAAAAAATTTTTTCAATATCATAGCGGAAGAATAAAAAAATGCATTGTTCTTTTTTAAATCTATTTTTTTCATAAGTATCTATTTTTTAGTGATAAGTGTGTTTTAGCATTTCAATTAAAATAGTTCTGAAATAAATTAATATAGGTTTTAACGTTCCAAGCCTATAGCCAGGACATTCATGACTACCATCCCTACTATTGACCTTGTCGATGCACTTGCATCCGAATATGCAGATAAATCACCTTCTGAGATTATGAAACTTGCGCTAAGCCAGCAAGGTGAAGTTGCGATTTCCTTTTCTGGTGCAGAAGATGTTGTACTGATAGATCTTGCATCGAACTTAGGGATTCCATTTCGTGTATTTAGTTTAGATACCGGTCGCTTACACCCTGAAACTTACCAATTTTTAGATACTGTCCGTAAACATTATAAAATTGATATCGAAATCTGTTTCCCAGAAAGTGATGCGGTACAAAAACTAGTAACAGAAAAGGGCTTTTTTAGCTTCTATCAAGATGAACATAAAGAATGCTGTGGTATCCGCAAAGTACAACCTTTGCGTAAAAAACTAGCCACTTTAGATGGCTGGATCACTGGTCAACGTAAGGACCAAAGCCCAGGCACACGTAATGAAATTCCTGTGGTACAAGCTGACCCAGGTTTTTCAGGTCCGGGCAAGCAATTGATTAAATATAATCCTTTGGCAAACTGGTCTAGTGCTGATGTATGGAACTATATCCGTCTAATGGAAATTCCATATAATCCACTACACGAACGTGGCTTTATCTCGATTGGCTGTGAACCATGCACTCGACCTGTTTTACCGAATCAACATGAACGTGAAGGTCGCTGGTGGTGGGAAGATGCAACCCATAAAGAATGCGGCTTACACGCAGGCAACATGAAAAAATAAAGATCACAAAACCACTGCACAGCAGTGGTTTTTTCAACGCATCGATACACATAATTCCGTATCATTTCAACGTAAAAACGCTATACTGCAAATGACAATTTAATAATTCTAACAATGCTACTCATACATGAGCAGCTGTAGAAATTGCAGTGAGGCAATCAACGCTATGCGTCCATTACATCCTATTGATTTCATATTCTTAAATTTAGAGAAACGGCAACAACCGATGCACGTAGGTGGTCTATTTTTATTTCAGATCCCTGACAATGCACCAGATACTTTTATTCAAGATTTAGTCGCAGATATTCGTAATTCAAAATCCATTCCTATTCCTCCTTTTAACAATAAACTCAACGGCTTCTTTTGGGATGAAGACGAAGAGTTTGATTTAGATCATCACTTCCGCCATATCGCACTGCCGCATCCCGGTCGTATCCGTGAACTTTTGACTTATATTTCACAGGAACACAGTGCGTTGATTGACCGCGCAAAACCACTTTGGACTTGCCATATTATTGAAGGCATTGAAGGCAATCGTTTTGCCATGTACTTCAAAATCCACCACGCGATGGTCGATGGCATTGCAGGTATGCGTTTAGTTGAAAAATCACTTTCGCATGACCCAGATGCTAAAAGTATTGTACCGCCATGGTGTGTGGAAGGCCCTCGTGCAAAACGCCTCAAACAGCCTAAAGTCAGTCGTATGAAAAGTTTGTTATCAACCATTAAGGGACAACTTGACTCAACTCCACGAGTTTTGTATGAACTATCACAAACTGTAATGAAAGATATGGGGCGTAACCCAGATTATGTATCTAGCTTCCAAGCGCCGAGTTCAATATTAAACCAACGGGTTAGTTCTTCACGTCGTTTCGCTGCACAATCTTTTGAATTTTCACGTTTGTCACATATTGCCAAGTCACTTGGTGTAACAATTAACGATATTGTGCTCGCAATTTGTTCAGGCGCATTACGTGAGTATTTAATTACACAAAATGCTTTACCTAAAAAGCCATTGATCGCTATGGTGCCTGCATCTGTTCGTACCGATGATTCAGATATGTCTAACCGTATTACCATGATTTTGGCAAACCTAGGAACCCATAAAGAAGATCCGCTAGAACGGTTGAAGATTGTGCGTCGTAGTGTGCTCAATGCCAAAGAACGCTTTAAGCGGATGAACTCGAATCAAATTTTAAACTACAGTGCTTTCGTTTACAGCGCAGCAGGTTTAAATATTGCATCAGGCTTTATGCCAAAACGTCAGGCCTTTAACTTGGTGATTTCAAATGTTCCCGGCCCACAAGAGCCGTTATATTGGAATGGTGCACGTTTAGAAGCGCTCTACCCTGCGTCCATTGTTTTGGATGGTCAAGCGCTTAATATCACCATGACTAGCTATTTAGATAAGCTTGAAGTGGGTCTAACCGCATGTCGTAATGCGCTTCCAAAAATGCAAAATTTACTAACGCATTTGGAAGAAGAAATTCAACGATTTGAAGCTATTGTGAACCAAGATTCCCCAAAGTTACAGGCGGTTAGCTAACCGCCTGCATCATATTTTTGTATCAGTTTTACAGCAAATTGAACCATCCAAAAAATTAAAAACCCGTCTAAATTAAACAATCTAGACGGGTTTTTATCATTTGAACTTTGAGTGATTTTTTGGAGCAATTTATGTGTATAAGCTAAAATTTAGGTGAACAAATCCGTTGTTATTGTTTAATTACGACTTGTAAATACGCACTGATAATTAAGTTTATTTTCCATTCTTTATAAAATTTTAGCGCATTAATAAATTTAGAATCGCGCGTTAGCGCTTTAACCCTCTGGATTACATTATTATTTATATTTCAATATTTAAGCTTTAATTGCTCGGCACTGTTTAAGTAACTGATGACAAGCAGAGCGAATCATAGACGCTGTAATTTGAACTTCATTACCACGCTCATCCACGATATAACCTGAATGGATCGCTTTTGCTTCAACAACAGTTTTAAGACCACTTTTCATTACTGTTTTACTAACACCCATATTACACCTCTTTTTGCTAAGCCATTTTCAAGTTCATTACGGGAAAATGGCTTTGGCTATTTGATGTGTCTAGTATTCAAAATAACAGTTCAAAAGTAAAATCTCAGTTGTAACAAGTGTTTAACGATATTCTGTTACAATTTCAACTCAGAATGATATCGTATTGCTCTTGCGTATATAAATTTTCCACTTGGAACTTGATCACACGACTTATAAAGTGCTCTAAATCAGCCACTGCAGGTGCTTCAGCAGTTAACAATCGGTCAATCACCGACGGATGTGCCACCACGGTAAAACCACTTTGTGACTCATAAGCTCGTGCATATCTCAAGATTTCACGGAAAATTTCATAGCAAACTGTTTCAGCAGTTTTCACATAACCACGCCCCTGACAAGTCGGGCAAGAATCACAAAGGAGATGCTCCAAAGATTCACGAGTGCGTTTACGGGTCATTTCCACCAAGCCCAGCTCAGACACTTGAGTGATCTTGGTTTTGGCATGATCGCGCTCGAGCATTTTCTCAAACTGGCTCATCACTTCTTCTCGATGATGTGCTTCTTGCATATCAATGAAGTCAATAATGATAATACCGCCCAAGTTACGTAGACGGAGCTGACGCGCAATAACTTGTGTGGCTTCCATATTGGTTTTAAACACAGTGTCTTCAAGTGAACGGCCACCGACATAGGAGCCTGTGTTGACATCAATCGTGGTCATTGCTTCAGTTTGATCGATCATCAGATAACCGCCAGACTTAAGTGCTACACGTGTCTGTAAGGCTTTCTGAATATCTTCTTCAACATTGTACAAGTCAAAAATTGGACGCTCACCCGGATAATGCAGTAAGCGATTTTGCATACTCGGTACAAATTCTTGGACAAATTCTTGCAATTTACCATGTACTTCTCGTGAGTCGACCTGAATTTTAGACGTATCTTCATTGGCCAAATCACGGATGACGCGTTGCGGTAAAGGTAGCTCTTCAAAAATCAAAGAAGGTACGACAATACTGCGTTGTTTACGTTGAATGTATTCCCACAGTTTTGCTAAATAAGCCATGTCCTGCGCAATTTCACATTCAGGAATACCTTCGGCGGCAGTACGAACGATGACTGAACCCGGTAAGTTGTGTTCCTTTTGAATGCGTTCAATCATGCTACGCAAGCGATCACGTTCTTCTTCAGACTCAATGCGCTGTGAAACACCGGTATGACTGCCATATGGCATTAAAACGAGGTAACGGGAAGGAATAGAAAGATCAGTAGAAAGTCGTGCACCTTTGGTACCCAACATATCTTTCATGACTTGTACGGTGAGTACTTGTCCCGGTTGTAACAGCTCAAAAACGTTCGGGGTCGGTTGATTGCGCTGCCAGACCATATCATTGATATGTAAAAAAGCCGTTCTCGACAATCCAATATCAATAAAAGCAGCCTGCATACCCGGAAGCACACGAACAACTTTCCCTTTATAAATATTGCCCACTAACCCACGCTTCACGGTGCGTTCAACAAATAATTCATTGACCGTACCGTTTTGAATCAACGCCACACGACATTCCATAGGTGTGACGTTAATCAACAACTCGTCAGACATATCAAAACTCAAAACATTATAAAAATTCTTGTGTTGCAGCAGTTAATTTAATGCCTTAACTGTCTGTAATAACTGTACGGTTTCATGCAAAGGCAGCCCAACGACATTGCTGTAACTCCCTTCAATACAAGGAATATAGCGCGCAGCAATTCCTTGAATGGCGTAGGCTCCCGCCTTGCCGATTGGTTCACCTGTTGCCCAATAGCTTTCCATGTCAGCTAAACTCAGCGTTTGAAATTCAACCTGTGTACGCACTACTATACTGTATATTTGATCTTTTGTACTGACACAAACACCTGAAAACACATCATGTTTTCGTCCAGAGATCATTTCCCACATAGAAAAAGCATGTGCTTTCGACGCTGGTTTTCCTAAAATGTGCTCATCTACGCCTAAACTGGTATCGGCGGCAATAACGATAGCATCAGGGAATTGTTGTTGTACTGCGCAAGCTTTAGCACGTGCTAAACGCTCTACATAATCCGCCACAGGTTCTCCTTCCAACACGGACTCATCAATATCTGGACTGAAAATTTCAAATTCCAGACCTAATTGTTGCAAAAGTTCGCGTCGTCGAGGAGAACTCGAAGCTAAAATTATATGCGCCATTTTCTCAGGAAGTAATACATGATTGGCCAAATGAGTAAGCTAGTTACAATTGGCTGCCAATGGCGAGCAAACGAAAACTGTGCCCCACCCATCACTTGAACAATCCACACAAACAGTAAATGCGCGAAAATTGCCATTGCAGCAATAATCCATAAATTACCAAATGTGAGGATACGACGTTCACGGGTTAAAAAGCGTGTCACAAATGCAATGACCACAAAACTCAGTGCGTTCATACCAAAAGGCGCATCAGTCAATAAGTCGGTAAATAGACCTGTGGCAAATGCAAACCAAACACCGCACCATGTCGGCTGACAGAGTACCCAAAATAACATGATCATCATCATGAATAATGGGCGCCAACCCGATAGGTCATAAGAAAGCGGATACACCATCAGCACGGATGCCAAAATGATGGAAAAGATAATCGGAAATAATGGGTCGCGCTCTGTATGACGACTAAGCTTAGCGAGTGACATGCGGTTGCTCCATCGCTAAAGAATCGGAAAATAGCACAACCACATGATGACCACCTGCCAATTGGGCAGCAGGATTGATATCAATTTGGGCAAATTCACCGCTATTGTGACGACTGACTTTCGACACTGTACCCACCAAATAACCCGCTGGGAAATGTGCCCCTAGCCCTGAGCTATAGACTTTTTCACCGACTTTGATATTGGCACTGGTTGGAACATATTCCATCTTAAGTCGACCTAAGTCACCTGTACCCGTAACGATTGCGCGCATACCGGTATGCTCCATCCGCACGGATAAAGAGTGCTCTTTGTCTGAGAGCAACATGACACGGCTACTATGCGGGTAAACATTGATAATTTGCCCCATAATGCCCTTGTCATCGAGTACAGTTTGTCCCACTTTAAGCTGACTGCTGGCTCCACGGTTAATCACAATAATATGACGTAAGGGATCAGCATCGGTACCAATGACTTCGGCAATCTCCATACGACCATCAATAATGAGTGGTGTATCGAGCAGTCCACGCAGTCGAGTATTTTCAGCAGAAAGTTCAGAAAGTTTCTGTAAACGGACTTGAGCCTGAATTAACTCTGCTTGCATCGCGGTATTTTCACGACGTAATTGAGCTTCAGACTTGGTTTGTTGATTCAGCCATTCTCGCGATAACACTGGATAGCTTGCAAGTGCATAAATTGGATTATATGCCGCATACAAGACGTCTCTGGCCGGTTGAATTACATGCGGCATGCGCCAATCAAAGAAAAGCACCACCAAGCATGTAATCACCGCAATGATAAATGAGCGAAAAGATGGCGGTTGTCTTGAAAACAGTTGCGTTTGCACCCGCCGAGTCCTTTTCTTAGCCTACAAATAACATGTCATGATTAGGGTTATCGAAGAATTCGAGAACCTTACCGCCACCACGTGTAACACATGATAGTGGATCTTCTGCAACCACGACAGGAAGACCCGTTTCTTTTGCAAGAAGCTTATCAAGATTGCGAAGTAATGCACCGCCACCAGTCAACACAATACCGCGTTCTGCGATGTCTGAAGACAACTCAGGTGGCGTTTGCTCTAGTGCAGATTTAACCGCAGCCACAATGTTTTGCAGTGGATCAGAAATCGCTTGAGTCACTTCATCAGAAGTTACGGTAATCGCACGAGGTACACCTTCAGCCAAGTTACGACCACGGACTTCGATTTCCAAAGGTTTTGCACCTTCTTCTGGAAGCGCCATACCAACTTCTTTTTTGATGTTTTCTGCAGTAGTTTCACCAATCACACAACCATGTGCTTTACGCACGTAGTTAATGATTTGTTCATCAAATACATCACCACCGATACGTAGTGAGTCTGCATAGACACAACCTTGAAGTGAAATGATCGCGATTTCAGTTGTACCACCACCAACATCGACAACCATCGAACCACAAGCTTGCTCAACAGGCATACCTGCACCAATTGCAGCAGCCATTGGCTCTTCAATTAAGCGAACTTCACGTGCACCTGCATTGTATACAGCTTCACGGATTGCACGGCGTTCCACCAACGTCGATTTACATGGCACACACACCACGACACGTGGTGCAGGTTGGAATAAACGCTTTTCATACCCTTTGGTAATAAAACGATTCAACATGGTTTCAGTGACTTCAAAGTCTGCAATCACCCCATCTTTCATCGGACGGATGGCAGAAATATTGGCTGGTGTACGGCCCAACATTTGTTTTGCATCAAGACCGACCGCAGCAACGATTTTTTCTGAGCCACTATGACGGATCGCCACAACCGTCGGCTCATTTAAAATGATGCCTCGTCCTGGCGCATAAATAAGTGTATTTGCAGTGCCTAAATCAATGGCAAGATCCGGCGAAAACAAGCCAATTAGTCGTTTTAGAATCACGGGGACGTTCTCAGTTAAACTTTTATATGGACGCAAGGTGGCAACTTTAACTAAATGTGATGATTTGAACAAGTCAATCGCTTATTATAAGCCACGATATTTTGAATTTTTTTAATACTGATTAGGTAATGTTATGTCTACATCGGATGCACAGCATTCTGCAGATCTAAATGCACAAACAGTTTCAGCGATTGCCCATCTGGCTCGATTGTCGCTAGATGAAGCGCAATCTGCTGACTATGCTCAAAATTTAAATAAAATTTTAGGCATGATGGAAACCCTGAAAGGCATCGATACTGACGGTGTTGAACCACTAAAAAGTCCATTCGACAATCCACAGCCCTTACGTGAAGACGTGGTATCTGAGACCAATCATCGCGAAGCATATCAAGCAGTTGCTCCTGCCGTACAGGATGGCTTGTACCTTGTTCCGCGTGTGATTGAATAATTTTTATTCAGATCAACATTTTTTCAAATTAAACGTAAAGAAATATTTCTCATGACAGATTTACATCACTTATCAATTCGTGAATTGTCTGAAGGTTTGGCTGGCGCTAAATTTTCTTCACGCGAATTGACTGAACACTATTTAAAACGCATTGAAAAAATCGATGCTCAAGTCAAGTCATACGTGACCGTGACAGCTGAACAAGCACTTGCGCAAGCAGATGCGGCTGATGCTGCAATTAAAGCAGGCAATGCAACTGCGTTGATCGGTGTACCAATTGCACATAAAGATATTTTCTGTACCCAAGGCATTAAAACCACTGCTGGTTCTAAAATGCTGGACAATTTTATCTCTCCTTACGACGCAACCGTTGTAGCGAAAGGTAAAGCTGCGGGCCTTGTCACTTTAGGTAAAGTGAACATGGATGAATTCGCCATGGGTTCGACTTCTGAAAATTCATTTTATGGTGCAACGGCTAACCCTTGGAACTTAAACCATGTTCCAGGTGGTTCTTCAGGCGGTTCTGCGGCAGCGGTAGCGGCTGATCTTGCTCCGTTTGCAACAGGTACAGACACAGGTGGTTCAATCCGTCAGCCTGCATCTTTCTGTGGTTTGACTGGTCTTAAACCGACTTACGGTCGTGTTTCACGCTTCGGTATGATCGCGTACGCATCATCTTTAGACCAGGGCGGCCCAATGGCACGTTCGGCTGAAGACTGTGCTTACCTCATGAACGTGATGGCAGGTCATGATGCGAAAGATTCAACTTCGGTTGAAAAAGACGTCGATAACTACGTGGCGAACCTGAACGGCACTTCAGTAAAAGAATTACGCATTGGTATTCCTAAGCAGTACTTTAACGTTGCCGGCTTAGATGCTGACGTGAAAGCACGCGTTGAAGAATCGTTGAAAAAGCTTGAAGAAATGGGCGCAATCTTGGTTGAGATTGACCTGAACATGACTGAAAGCTACGTACCAACGTATTACTTGATCGCACCTGCTGAAGCATCGTCTAACTTATCTCGTTTCGACGGTGTACGTTATGGTTACCGCTGTGAAAATCCTGTGGACTTAATGGACTTGTACAAGCGTTCACGTTCGGAAGGTTTTGGTAAAGAAGTTCAGCAACGTATCTTGATTGGTACATACGCGCTTTCTGCGGGTTACTACGATGCTTATTATGTGAAAGCACAAAAAGTACGTCGTTTAATTCAACAAGACTTTTTAAAAGCATTTGAATCTGTAGACGTGATTGCTGCTCCTGCTGCGCCTACAACAGCGTATAAGATTGGTGCAAACCTTTCTCCTGTAGAAATGTACTTAGGCGACATCTACACCATCGCAGTGAACTTGGCAGGTCTGCCTGCGATTAACGCGCCTGTTGGTTTTGACAAAGACAACTTGCCTGTTGGCTTACAGCTGATTGGCAACTACTGGTCAGAATCTCAATTGTTGTCTGTGGTGCATCAGTACCAACAAGCAACCGATTGGCATACACAACGCGCTGCGATTGCTGAGGAGAACGCATAATGGCTAAGAACGCTGCGAAACCAAAATCTAACCTGATTGATGGTTGGGAAGTCGTTATTGGTATCGAGATTCACACTCAGCTTGCGACCAATACTAAAATTTTCTCAGGTTCATCTACTACATTTGGTCAAGACCCTAACACTCAAGCGAGTCTTGTTGACCTTGCAATGCCGGGCGTATTGCCTGTACTCAACAAAGAAGTGGTCGATCTTGCGATTCGCTTTGGTTTAGGTATTGATGCTTACATCGACCAAGCGTCTGTATTTGCACGTAAAAACTATTTCTACCCTGACTCTCCAAAAGGCTACCAAATCAGCCAAATGGACAACCCGATTGTGGGCTTGGGTCATATCGACATTCAACTTGAAGATGGTACGGTTAAGCGCATTGGCGTAACCCGTGCTCACCTTGAGGAAGATGCAGGTAAATCGATCCATGACCAATTTGAAGGTCAATCTGGTATCGATTTAAACCGTGCAGGCACACCTTTACTTGAGATTGTCTCTGAACCTGATATGCGTTCGGTTGAAGAAGCAGTTGCCTACATTAAAGCGATTCACACTTTAGTGCGTTGGTTAGGCATTTCTGACGGTAACATGGCAGAAGGTTCGTTCCGTGCGGACTGTAACGTGTCACTACGTCGTCCGGGTCAACCATTTGGTACGCGCTGCGAGTTGAAAAACTTGAACTCTTTCCGTTTCATTGAACAAGCGATCAATGTTGAAATTGAACGTCAAATGGAAATCTTGGAATGGGATGGCACCATCGACCAAGAAACACGTTTGTTCGACCCTGTGAAGATGGAAACGCGTTCTATGCGTTCTAAAGAAGAAGCGAACGATTACCGCTACTTCCCAGACCCTGACTTGTTACCTGTAATTATTGCAGATGCGCAAATTGAAGCGGCACGTGCTGCCCTTCCTGAGCTTCCTGCTGCACGCCGTGCGCGCTTTGTGGCTGACTTTGGTGTAACTGAGTACGATGCACACGTGCTTACGCTTACTCGTGAAATGTCAGAGTTTTATGAAGACGTGGTGAAAGCTGCTGGCGGTGCTGCTCAAGGTAAAGTGGCTGCAAACTGGGTGATGGGCGAATTCTCAGGTGCTTTAAACAAAGCGGGCTTCGAGCTTCATGACTCTCCTGTATCTGCAGAACAGCTTGGTGGTATGATCGCGCGTATTGTGGACAACACCATTAACGGTAAGATTGCAAAGCAAGTGTTCGGCTTTATGTGGGAAGAAGGCAAAACTGCGGACGAGATTATTGCTGAAAAAGGCTTGAAACAGGAAACTGATACAGGCGCGATTGAAGCGATTATTAAAGACGTACTTGCTGCTAACGAGAAGATGGTTGAAGAGTATAAATCTGGTAAAGAGAAAGCCTTTAACGGTCTTGTTGGTCAAGTGATGAAAGCTGCGAAAGGTAAAGCAAACCCTGCGCAAGTGAATGAATTAATGAAGAAATTGATTGGTTAATAATTGACTAATTAGAATACTTCGTGCGATAAAAACCCTACCTAGTGTGGGGTTTTTATTTTTTGAGAGAATAATGGCTTTAAAAACAATTTTTAATGTTTCAGAAGAAAAAACAGCAAAATTAGCAGTATTAATTGATGCGGATAATGCTTCTGCAAAAGATATTGAAAATATTTTAAATGAACTTACAAAATATGGAGAAGCTACTGTGAAGAGGATTTACGGTAATTTTGTGAGTCAAAATGGTAATTGGAAACAAGCTATTAATAGTTTGGCAATTAAGCCAATGCAACAGTTTGCCTATACCACAGGTAAGAATGCAACTGATGGTTTTATGATTATTGATGCGATGGATTTACTCTATACAGGAAGATTCGACGGTTTCTGTTTAGTCTCAAGTGATAGTGACTTTACTGCTCTCGCAATTCGTATTAAAGAGCAAGGCGCCACTGTTTATGGGTTTGGGAAAAAGCAAACCCCTGAAGCCTTTAGGAATGCCTGCTCGCATTTCACTTACGTTGAAAACTTGAGCAATTATGAAGAACCTTTGATAAAGGAAATAATAACTCCTGAAATAAAAGACACAAAACAAGGATCTGTTATTAAAGAATTACATAAACAAGAGATAAAAGTTGATTTTTCTTCTACCTTACCACTAAATATTATTAAGCAAGTTTTTGATAACCAAGATGCTGAATGGATAACAGTTGCATCTTTGGGTTCACAGCTTAAATTAATGAAGACAGATTTTGATCCTAGAACATATGGATTCAAAAAACTTAATGATTTAGTAAAAGGTTTTCCAAAAATTTTTCAATGTGATGAACGTACCTTAGAAAATGGTCATAAACATTTGTATGTCAAACTCAAATAATTTCAGCTAATAATTTTGTCCAAATGTGATGAAATATTAATTTTAATCAATGATATTCCCTCTCCTTTTAGGAGAGGGTTAGGGAGAGGTAAACCATTTAAATTTCAAAATTTTAAATATAAAATCAATCAAACACTTAACACTAAAAACAACATGACCATCAAAAAAGTATCCTCTATCGCCAAACTCGAAGACTTAGGACGTATCCAGATTTCAAGGTCATTCTTTATGCGTGACTTCCTCTATAGCGAAATCGCCAATTGGTACGGTGTACCAAACTTCCCCGACCATCCTGACATTGCCATTAGAACAGGCACAGAACTCTGCCAACAACTGCTCGAACCTCTACAAGAAAAGTTTGGACGTATTGCCATTCGCTCCGCTTATCACTCACCAAGCGTAAACCAAATCGGCAATGAAAAAGGACACAACTGCGCGAGCAATGAGAAAAACTTTGCAAGCCATATTTGGGACTATCCTGACGCAAAAGGCTACGGTGCAACGGCGTGTATTATCATTCCCTCACTCATCGATTTAATTGAAAAAGACCCAAATAATTGGAAACAGATTGCATATTGGATTCACAATCACTTGCCATACAGTCATCTAGAATTTTTTAAAAAAGAAAATACGTTTTGTGCATTCAATATCGGTTGGCATGAGAAACCACTTAAAGAGATCAATAGCTATGTCACAGGATCTAAAGGCAAGCTGAAAGTAACTCATGAACCAAATCTAGACTATGAAAAATTTTATCCTGATTTGCTGTGATTTATCCCTATCCCAATGGGAGAGGGAGCTTTCAAAGTGAATAAATACTTAAACGATTTTTTGGATATCCCCCCTCTCCTTTTAGGAGATAAGCAGCAGTGCTGCGCAAGGGAGAGGTAAATATTTAACTTTTTAAAACTTTGTGAAAAACACTAAAGTCATTAATAATTGATAACAGCTAGCCTACTAGACTCATCATAATTTGAACTATAACCATCCATAACTTTTTATAAATCTAAATAAAAATATACAACTAAAGAATTTACAGCCTGCTTAAAACTGTCATTTCAATATGCTAAGGTAAATGAAAAATTGATATAAATCATATTTCAACAGAGGGTTACATCATGTCAAAACAAATTCTTATGCTTGTAGGTGACTATGCTGAAGACTACGAAACAATGGTACCTTTTCAGTTTTTAGTTGGTCTTGGTTATACC
Source organism: Acinetobacter sp. YH12251 (assembly GCF_013417465.1). Classification (NCBI taxonomy): domain Bacteria; kingdom Pseudomonadati; phylum Pseudomonadota; class Gammaproteobacteria; order Moraxellales; family Moraxellaceae; genus Acinetobacter; species Acinetobacter sp. YH12251. Next base: position 110,703 of record NZ_VPDZ01000004.1, read on the forward strand.
GTTCATGCCGTTTGCCCTGACAAAAAAGCCGGTGACAACATTGCCACAGCGATTCATGATTTTGAAGGTGAACAAACCTATAGCGAAAAACGCGGTCATAACTTTGCCATTAACTATGACTTTGATGCAGTTAACTCAGATAACTATGTCGGCTTAGTGATTCCGGGTGGTCGAGCACCTGAATATTTACGTATGAATGCACGTGTGATTGAAATCGTACGCGAATTTGACGCAGCGAAAAAACCGATTGCAGCGGTTTGTCATGGTGCGCAAATTTTGGCAGCAGCCAATGTGCTGAAAGGCCGTACATGTTCCGCTTATCCTGCATGTGCCGCCGAAGTTAAACTGGCTGGCGGTCAGTATGCAGATATTGCAGTCACGGATGCAGTGACCGACGGTAATTTAGTTACTGCTCCTGCTTGGCCTGCTCACCCTGCGTGGATGGCGCAATTTGTTAAAGCATTAGGCGCGACGATTACCATTTAATGCTTGAGTCACCAAACTAAAACGCATTGGATCATCATCCATTTAGGGTGAATCCATAAAAAATGCTCCTTGTATAAAAGGAGCATTTTTTATTTACTCAAAATAAAATTAACGAACCACACCTAACTTATTCCAAATTTCTGGGGTTAAAAATTTGGTCACCAATTTATTCAAATCGACATAACGCAGTACGCCTTGTAATTGTTGTTTAATTTCAGGCGTCTTTAATATTTCATCCCCCGTGATACTACCAAGCTCTTGAAAACTTTCGCCTACAGCCTGTAGACCGTCGGCTTTAATTACAGCCTGCGTTTGCGTAGAACATTGCTCCACCAAAATTCGCTGCATCACTTGAGCCAGATTTTTATCGAGTTGCGTTTTTTGCGCATCACTGACATTACTGTATTGTTTTAAATCTGGATGCGCTGCCAAGGCAGAAAAGGTCCATTGCAGCACCGCTGTTTTATCCGCAGCAGTGGTCGATTTCACTAAACATTGACTGAGCTGATCGACCGTCGGACTCGCTAAACTCACTTGCGTCGTCCCAAGCATCATGAGCGTCAATAAAGCCAAACCTGCAGGTCGTGAAAAACGTAGATGTAATTTTTTAGATAAACCGTAAGCCATAGACCAAACTCCCAAAACTTGAGTCACCTTTGTATCATGAAGTGCTGTATTTGCTGTTTGGTCTATGTAACTCAACTATTCATTTTTGCTAGTCGGTGCATAGATGAGAGGATGAATCGTTGGCCTTCTATTCCAATAACAGTAAAAATGTCCGTGGGTATCGAGCAAACTATGGGTGGTCAATGTCGATTTATTGCTATCACCTCGCCAACATGCAAGTGCTGCGTTACGATTATTATGGAGGTCAATAAACTCAGGATTCGAATATTTTGGCTTCGCAGGAATGTAGAGAACATCTCCCGGATTGACCCATAAATCTGCCAAGTAAATCTTGCCTAGATTTGGAAAATAGCGTCCCACTGAGATGACCAGAGGCAATTGATCCTGATCGGTCGCGCTAAAAATATGTGGAAAGTCATGATGTTCTAAATCAGTAATGATAAATGGCGTTAAAGTTTTACAGCCATTTAAATTTGATGTTGCATTTTCATAAGGCAAATAATGCCCTGCCATCATGCCGTATTCATAATGAATTTCTGACAGTCGTTTTTGATTTGAATGAATCTGAATCGCTTCACCTGCATGGACTAAGGTGATACCAAAAGCTGCCGCGGTTTCTTTGGTCGCCACCAATGGCATAAACTCGAAATGTTGCCCTTCAAATTCAAGCTCCGTTTGCTCCCCCCAATTGGTAATTTTAGTCGAAATTTCGGAAGGTACATCGTAGGGATTTCCCATCGTCATTTTCGCATTGGTGGCTGACTCTGTAATTAAATGAATCCCCGCCTCAAGTGACGCTAAATATGTTGGATGCCCTCGATCATTCAAAAAGAAGGGTGTTTGCTCGATATTGACTGTAATTTCTGTCAATTCACGGTCAAATAATGGTGCATTAAAATAAGTTTCATTTACTGAACTCATGGTTTTTCCTTATTATTTTTAAAACTTTATCTGAGTACATCATAGGATCAGGATAAAAGCCTATTTCCCCAAATGGCTTTTATCCTGTTGAGGTTTATTTCATACGATTCAACATATTTTTTGCCCCTGCATGGTTATAGTTGGTCGCTAAGTTTTGTAGGATGCCTTTTGCTCTTGCATTGGCGTTTGGATAACTTTTGCTATATGCAGGCACTGACGTTAAACATTTTGCAACGAGCATGCCTGATTCAGCATAGGCTCTATTGGCATTTGCACCATTTAATTTGCCATAGCTATAAGCGCGCTGTGCATTATTACAAGCGGTGACTTGGTTTTTTCCGGCATTCAGGTCGCGTCGAGCATTCACATATAAACGCATTTGTATCTGCTGCGATGTTTCTGCAACTGGCTTCGCCACTGGTTTATTTTCAGGCTCTTTGGCTTTGGTTTCTTTTTTAGTTTCTACTTCTTTTTTTGCTTCATCTTTCGCATTGCTTTTTGTTGTCGTTGCTTTTGCTTTGCTTGATGTGGCTTTTTTAGCTACAGTTTCTTCTTGTTTATTATAATTTTTGCGACGTTCATCAGGTCCAATGATTGCTGTATACAAACTGACTAAGCGGGTTTCAGAACGGTCATTTGATTTACGCTCGGAAACGGGTTCAATTGCAACCATCCAGCGTTGTCCATCAGCCTGACTACACTGAAACACACCTGTGCCCTGTTTTATACTGCTATAAGTCGCTAATAATTTACGACTCCATGCATTTTTGACTTGGTTCAAATTGCTTTTATTCAGTTGAATAAATTTGCCATTTTTGGCTTGGCAGTAACTGCTCATATTTTGCTTAGGTATGAGCGATTCTACTTCCACATTTTTCTTTTGTGGTCCCCAATCATAGACGTATTCTTTCGCCTTTCCATTTGAGCTATTTAGCCCTTTTTGATTGATCACTTCTTGTGGTGAAGCATAATGATTAAATGAATTTGGGTTTAAACTCTGCATGGTGGTACAACCATGTAATGCAAATCCAATACTCCCCACCCATAAAATTGCCTTTAAATTCACAGCAAAAATCTCAAAAAATTCACCTCTAAAAAATAGCGTAATTTAGTATCTTTCACAATTTTATAATCTTGATTTTATTTATTATTTTTATAAATTTAATCACTAAAATCGCATACGTATGAGATGTATACACATGTTGTTCATTTTAATTTGATGAGTTTCACATTTTATTTGGATATAGAGGGTTTCTGGGAGCCATAAAAAAGAGCCTCCGAGGAGGCTCTTTTTTAAATCAACTTATCAAAGAGAGTTATATTTAACTAAATCGTCTAAGGTTAGAGAGGTTGAATTTGTATTCTCTAATACAATTAGATCAACTCGATTATATGTTAGGTCTGTAGATGATCCATCACGATCAAGTGAAACCACTGTATTTGCTCCTTGTTGGGTTAGGGTAACAAAGCTACCTAAATTGGCACTTGTTACATCCTGCCCTGCAAGTAATGCTGTAATATCAATTACATCACCATGGTCTGCATTAAAATCCTTCCAAATGTCAGTACCATTACCACCACTACTACTCGCGGTATTAAGTAGGTTATAAATCACAGTATCACCACCATTTGAATTAGTGGTGATCACATCATTAAATGCTGTACTTGTGAAATCTCGTCCTACACCAATTGTTAAGGTTGCAGTTGAAGTCTCGCCAGATAAAGATGTAAGTGTATAATTAAACGTTTCAACACCACCATAATTGGCAGTATTAGCTTGATAACTATACTCACCATCACCACTTATTGTCAGATTACCGTAAGTACCTGTAATCACAACATCACCTGAGCTTTGAGTTAATGTCTGACCACCAATCGTTAAAGTTGTGAACTTATTTGCTAAAATATCAGCAGTACCATCCGTAAAGATATTACCTGTTTCAGTTAATTCTGCGCTGTTAATAGCTTGATATGTATCAAGGTCTATCTTATTCATTGTTACTGTAGAGGACGTCAGCGTTAATGGGAACGCACTACCAACGCCAGTTGAAGTTAAGCCACTGAAACTATATTCAATAGTATAAGTACCTGAATTTAATACCAATCCACTAAAGTTAAAGTTAAGTGTAGTAGCACCCAAACTAGTACTAACATTTTGAGCAGTAAGTGGCTGCTGTGTCACGCCTAATGCATCTTTAAGCACTGCTGTAACTGTACCTGCTGTAATACTAGCAGTAAGAGAAGCATCCGAAATAGTTAGACTTGTTGATACAGAAGTCGCTCCATCATTAGGACCAACATCAAATGTCATTGATTTAGTCACAGCTGTATTGTTAGTGATATTAGTTAGACCTGTGGTACTAAACGTTGCAGCAACTGTAGTAGCTGGGTTATACAGCAAAGTCGTCGCAACATCACCCACATCATTGGTGGCAGTCACTGCTACCGTTTGATCATCACCTACTTCTGTAGGATCACTTGGCCAAGTGATTAAGCCTTCACCATCAATTCGGATATTTAACTGTGCAGTATCTTCTGACCCATTAAAATCACGAATTGTATAAGTAAAGGTATCAACTTTACCAATGTCTGCTAGGTCTCCATTACTGACATATTTATATACACCGTTCGGTGAAATATAAAGCGTACCATAAGCACCTTCAACCACAGTATTGCCATTATCAATTGCTACGTCTGGATCACCTAACTCATTACTTACAAATTTAACGTAAGTCGTTGAGTTAACGAGGTCAGTACCATCCGTACTGCTGATCACGCTACCCTCAATTTCGTTAGAGCCTAGGTACTTATCTGTTTGAGAAGTAATTTCAAACTCAACACCACCAAAAAGTTCTGCAGATAATGCTGAATCAAGTACGTTTAATATACTTTGTAATAAACCTACATTTTGTGGGGTTTCTTGCAATGCAAGAGTATACGTTCCAGGTGGTAAATCTTCCACAGTCACAGTACCACTATACGTAGAAGTAATCCCTGGCGTGAATGTAATAGCATTTGGCACAACAATATATTCAACTTGTGAAACGTCATTTTCATCCACATAGCGACGTTCAAGTACAGCATTAAATAACTGAGGTGAATTTAAACCTAAGAGAGTTCCTAATACACCAAATCCTACATCGATTACACTACCTGAAACATTTATAGTTACATCAGAAGTTGTACTTTGTTCAATTTCAAAGTTGAAAGGAACTTCTGAGCCTAAAGAAATATTTAAACCCAACAAGTTAACGCCTAATAGCTGTGATGCTCCTCCTGTTGTTCCAATATCATCACCAGGCTCTTCATAATAATTTTGAACTGTTGCTAGATCATCATTTGCAACGACTTGATCTACGTAATCTGGTGGCAATAAAGTACCGTCATCAAACGCTGTACCTGAAATATCGATAATGATTTGAGCAGTATCTGTTTGAGTACCATTCTGAATTGTGTAATTGAAGATCTCCGTCTTACCAAGAGCCTCCTCACCAGTTGTTACTTTATAGGTAAACGCACCCGTAACTGTATTAATTTCAAGCACACCATAGTTACCTTGAATTATTTTAATACCTGATACTGGAGTTCCATCAATTTCGCTAATAATCGTACCTGCTGATGCAACATCGACACCATTCCCGTTATCTTCAAATACATTTGATGAGAATGTATATGTAGGGAAAACCTCTTCTGTACCAGCAATTGTAATGTCTGTGCTTTCATACAATGTCAAGGTATTTGTTACAAGCGGCCCAACTACTTGATTAACTAACTCATCAATCACTTCAACTGGTAAAACATCAAGCAATTGACTAACTACACTAGAAATTGGTAACCCAATCGTATTTACGGGAACTAGAATTGCTTGAACCAAAGTTACTAATGGTGCAGCTAGCTCTGGAGTTAATACTGCATTAATTGCATTATAAATAGCTTGCTCATTTGATGCACCTAAGATAGCTTCCTCTCCACCAAGTTTATCTAACTCAATACCATAGATAAGATCAGACAAGAGACTACTATCTTTTGCAACTACAGCCGTGTATTCACCTTCAGGAAGATCAGACAATGTAACTGAAATACCACCTGGATTATTCACAATTCCTAATATACCAACCCCACCAAGAGTAACAACTCCACCTTGGTTACCAATACGGGCTACTTCAGTTTGTACTCCATCTACATTTTGATAAACAATAAGCTGGAACGCTTCTGCGACAGATAAAAAATCCTGTTGTGAAGCTGTAATAGTGATATTGCCTGTATGTGCTTGACCTACATCATTTGGATCTTGTGGGATTGAAAAATCTGCACCTAAGATTTCACCTTCTGTGCCACCTAATAGGTCAATATAAGTTACGTCATTGTAACTTTCAGCATCACGCTCTATTAAAGCTTCTTGCCCCATATCCAATACATATTCATCATCAATTGCATCAAGCGTTGGGGTGACCTCTGGTGCTGTTAATGGCGTTAAGGCATCTAGGCGACCATTTAAGCCATCTTGGACTGGACCGGCTGCTAAAGCATCAACCAAATCCTCAGCTGTAGCTTTTAAGCCTGCCGCAGTATCAATTGCATCTTGTACCGCTTGTTGTTCTGCAGCTGTGATCACGCCATTGCCATCTGTATCTGCATTGCTGATCGCGGTCTGCGCATCTGCATATGCTTCTTCCGCAGCTTTTACTGCCGCTTCGGCTGCATCCACCGCATCATCAATACCATTGCCATCTGCATCGGTGACTGCTGGTGCTGTTAATGGCGTTAAGGCATCTAGGCGACCATTTAAGCCATCTTGGACTGGACCGGCTGCTAAAGCATCAACCAAATCCTCAGCTGTAGCTTTTAAGCCTGCCGCAGTATCAATTGCATCTTG
>NZ_VPDZ01000043.1:0-3673 GCF_013417465.1 Acinetobacter sp. YH12251
TAAGTGTCACTGGTGCAACGTAGCGATAGTCGAAAGGCTAAACCGCTACAGGGGAATCTCACAAAAGCGGAGCGTTGAGAGTAGTTGTATAGGTCGGTTAAGTTGCATGTTGGAGCAATCCTCGCAGAGATACCGCCATACTTCGACAGGGAGCGCGTGGGAGAAGGTGCAAGACCTTTAGTCCTTGTCTGCATAGTTTGCAAAGCTATGTGCGGATACGACCGATATACGTGGCTCCGAAGCCAAAAGAATATGCGGTAAATCGGCAATACTTAAAGGATGCGTCATTTTTTTAAATGACCGCCTTTAGGGAGAGTATTGCCGAAACTCTCTCAACCGTTCACCAAAGCCAAAGCACGAAGTGCGACGCTTTGGGGGCGAGTTGAGAAGTTGAGTGCATTTGCTTTTACGGCTTTTGAACTAAATCTGATATGTAGGGCAGAGCTGTTTTCTGTTTTTCTAATTCTGCTTAGGCTAATTTATATGTTTAGAGGTTAATAATGATTGATATTAATGAACACTTTGAAACGTCAACAATGAGTGATGTTGCATATCACGCTTTGAAAACATTTGCAGAAAATGATTTAGATATTTCTTACTTAAATGAAGTAAATCAAGAACTTGAAAACTTAAAAAACTGGTTACTTCAACTGCATTATCTCTATACAAAAATGTCAACTGATAACTTTTTTAAACTTGCTCAAAAACTTAACTATGATGCAAAAGCGTTAGAGCAGTCTTTTAGAGTTATTTGTAGAAAATAATAATGATGCCAAATTCCAATAACCTCGCTTGCCCCCAGGGCAAGCGAAAGGATATTGAAATTCGTCATCTACGTTTATCATTTTCGATTTCATTAGACATGTTTCTTATTTTCTCGATTATCTCAGAGTGATTGTTTTTAATCACTTTTCTTACATTAGCTGCTTTATCTTCATTATCATTCGTTACGTCTGACAAGTAGTTACAAACAATAAAATCTTCAAGTAAATGTTGTAAAATCGCTTCTTCTGTATCTTCTGAACTAAATAAGTAATTGTCTTTTAAAAACTGACTATATTTAAGAACAACACCACCTAAGAAGTATTTACGACGTTCATTTTCTTTTCTACGTTTTTGTCCTTCAGTCTGTTCTTTTCTTACTTTTTGAATACGTTCATTTCTAACTTTATGATCAATTCGTTTGATTTCACTATGAGTAATTTTTTCAAGTCGAATATATGTGTTGAGTACTTTGTGACAATTGAAGAAATCATCACGTTTACATAAGTCGTAACTCAAAATTTCTTTTTCAAGATCGGTTAATTGTTGAGTTGTCTTTGTCTTAAATCTGATTATTTCGAGAGTTTCTATACGTTTTTTATGTACTTTCATTTCACGTAAATTCGACTTGATCAGTTTTATTTCATCGTCAGAAAAATCAGTTTTGTTAGAAATCTGATTAAATCGTTCTTGTTGTTTACTCAAAAAAAGAAGTGAATCAATAAAATTATTCAGTTCAACTAAGTCTGTATCTGTTACATCAATTTTAGGTCTTCCACGATTTCCCATACAAAATCCAAAATCCAAAATCCAAAATAATTACTCTTATCAATCATACATTGTCATGATACAAAAATTAAATTAAATTACGTGAGTAATTTATTTAATGTTTTGCTCGTTTCCGTGTTTCTAATTCGATATGATCACTACGCAATCATATCAATTAGAAACACTACTACTTCGCCCTGCGGGGCAAAAGCAAAAGCGGGGGAGCAGGGCACTATGTATCACGCTAGTTATGAACATTGCTCTAAAGGCTTGGTGAAATATAAAGACAGCTCCGGCACAACAAAAACGAAGCGAGCACCGTCATGTGTAAATCGGTTTAGATACATCACTCGAACCGCTCAATATGCAAATCGCAATGACCATGAGAATGAAGTAGTCGAGTACGTGAAGTCTGGCAATATGCCAAGTTTCTGCACCGACAGACCTGATCAATTTTGGGAAGCTGCCGAACTACATGAGCGTAAAAATGGACGTACAGCAACAAGCCTTGTGCTTGCACTGCCGAAGGAACTTAGTGTTGAACAGCGTATTGAGTTAGTTGAACAGATCGTTCAGCAATTCACCGAAGAATATAATTTCCCATATACCGTTGCCATCCACAACCATCCGAGTGAAATCACAGGTGAAGATCAGCCCCATCTGCATTTGATGTATTCCGAGCGGTCAGTCGATGAACACGATAGAACCGCAGATCAGTTCTTTAAACGCTATAACGATAAAGACCCAGCGAAGGGCGGAGCACAAAAAATCACGGCTGATGTTCGTGGCGAAGGCAAAGACTTAGTTAATTTAATTAGAGCTAGTAGTGAAGTATTGATTAATGAATCGCTTGAGCAACATGCACCGACCAAAATTATGAAAATTAAAGGCATCGAAGTCGAAGTGCCAAATATCGTGTCGTGTCTAAGTCATGCTGACTACAATAAAAAATTTGGCACAGAATTAAAGCCAGTTCCGCAGATACCGAAATCGCTCTTGCATTTAGACCCGAATCTGACATTCGATGATGATGAAAAGAATCGAGAGTATCAGCAGAAACTCGCTGAACGTGAAGCCCTGATTCAAAAAGTTCAAGAGATCCGCGACTACAACAATATGGAGCTATATGGTCACTATTACTATGCAGCTTTGCAGAAGCAGAATGAAGCTAAGAAGCAACAACAGCAAGACATTGAGCGTGTTTCTGCGTCAGATTTAGCATACAGATTAGACTTAATAACTTATCAAGCGACTGCTGATAAAGTTAAACAAATCAGACAGCTTTCAGCACTGCAAGACGACCGAAGCATTAACTATATCGAAGCAATTGAACATAAAGCATCATTACTGAATGACGTTTTAATAAAAGAAAATCGCAAAGAAGTGTCAGCACTTGTATGTGAGATATATAAGCACGACTTAGACACGATTCGAGAACATTCAAGCAGTGAATCTATGTCTTACGATGAAAAACGTATTTCAGAGCGTCTAAATGAGCGTATTTCAACGATTGAGCATATTTTAGATAGAAGTACACGCACAGAGCAAAAAGTCGAAAATACGCAAAAATACGACGATTCAGACAATACATTTAGACCTTAAAAAAATCGAGCGAAGCGAGTTAAAAAAACGTGCAAAAATTTCAGCGTGAAACGCTGAAACATGGCATAAGTCAATAAGTTCTTGAGTTATTTGAAATTTAAAATGAAAAAGCCCCGAAATACTATTGCATTTCAGGGCTTTCTCGTTGTAATTTGTCGGTACACAGTTATTTGATGCTGAAACATCATCTAACGAAGATCATAAGGTTTGGCGACCGTTATGATTTCACACTAAGGCTTTGTACCTGTAGCTATTATTCAATTATAACAGTTAAAAGACAAGTCTAAATCTGAAAAACTTCGTTATTTCATGCTCTTAAAGTTCATCAAATAAGCAACAAATTATTTTGTTTCTAGCTTTGCCCGCTTCTGTGTGTTCGTTTTACGGATTGGCATGCGTTGCATGTGGAGGGAATAAGTGTCACTGGTGCAACGTAGCGATAGTCGAAAGGCTAAACCGCTACAGGGGAATCTCACAAAAGCGGAGCGTTGAGAGTAGTTGTATAGGTCGGTTAAGTTGCATGTTGGAGCAATCCTCGCAG
>NZ_VPDZ01000044.1:0-3347 GCF_013417465.1 Acinetobacter sp. YH12251
TGTTCCATTTTAGAGATTTGTTTAAGATAAGATATAACTCATTGAGATGTGTCATAGTATTCGTCGTTAGAAAACAATTATTGTGACATTATTTCAATGAGTTATCTATTTTTGTCGTGTACAGAGATTATTATAGAAGCCCCCATGAATAAATCGCTCATCATTTTCGGCATCGTCAACATAACCTCGGACAGTTTCTCCGATGGAGGCCGGTATCTGGCGCCAGACGCAGCCATTGCGCAGGCGCGTAAGCTGATGGCCGAGGGGGCAGATGTGATCGACCTCGGTCCGGCATCCAGCAATCCCGACGCCGCGCCTGTTTCGTCCGACACAGAAATCGCGCGTATCGCGCCGGTGCTGGACGCGCTCAAGGCAGATGGCATTCCCGTCTCGCTCGACAGTTATCAACCCGCGACGCAAGCCTATGCCTTGTCGCGTGGTGTGGCCTATCTCAATGATATTCGCGGTTTTCCAGACGCTGCGTTCTATCCGCAATTGGCGAAATCATCTGCCAAACTCGTCGTTATGCATTCGGTGCAAGACGGGCAGGCAGATCGGCGCGAGGCACCCGCTGGCGACATCATGGATCACATTGCGGCGTTCTTTGACGCGCGCATCGCGGCGCTGACGGGTGCCGGTATCAAACGCAACCGCCTTGTCCTTGATCCCGGCATGGGGTTTTTTCTGGGGGCTGCTCCCGAAACCTCGCTCTCGGTGCTGGCGCGGTTCGATGAATTGCGGCTGCGCTTCGATTTGCCGGTGCTTCTGTCTGTTTCGCGCAAATCCTTTCTGCGCGCGCTCACAGGCCGTGGTCCGGGGGATGTCGGGGCCGCGACACTCGCTGCAGAGCTTGCCGCCGCCGCAGGTGGAGCTGACTTCATCCGCACACACGAGCCGCGCCCCTTGCGCGACGGGCTGGCGGTATTGGCGGCGCTGAAAGAAACCGCAAGAATTCGTTAACTGCACATTCGGGATATTTCTCTATATTCGCGGTTCAGCAGGCATGTCCCCTTTGAGGGCGACCCGACGACAGGATAATCGACCTTATGGTGCGCAAATATTTCGGCACAGACGGTATTCGTGGCAAAGCCAACGAAGGCGCGATGACGGCGGAAACCGCCTTGCGCGTCGGCATGGCGGCTGGCCGTGTCTTTCGTCGCGGTGACCACCGCCATCGTGTCGTGATCGGCAAGGATACGCGCCTGTCGGGCTATATGCTTGAACCCGCGCTCACAGCCGGTTTCACCTCGATGGGCATGGACGTATTCCTTTTTGGCCCGCTGCCGACAACGTAATAGGAAGAATAAACGCCCTTTTCACCCAAGTCCAAATTAATTTGCCGATTCCATAATCAGGGTGTATTACAATTCCATAGAGTTTTTCAATCCAGGTGGTTTAGCTGATAACTTAACGATTGATCAGCTTCTTCGTGAAGATTACTCGCCATGGGCGCGCAATAAAAGGATATCTGCCACGTTCAAAGAAGCGCATTTTATTGAAAAATATGGGTCAGGCATCAAACGAATCCAAGAAGGCTTCGCATCCTATGGTCTGCGTCCCCCTGTCTTTGAAAATTTCCAGCACGGTTTTCGAGTTATTGTCTCATCAAAGCTACTTTTCGAATCTAATGAGGGAGTAAGTGAGGGAGTAAATCTACTATTTAATCAGATAAGAACTAATCCAGGAAAGCGTGCACCATTTTTAGTAAACGAGCTATTAGTTCCTGTCAAGATAGTAGAGCGGTGGCTCAAAATCTTAAGAGATGATCATAAAATCGAGTTTCGAGGAGCTCCTAAAAGTGGAGGATACTGGCTAAAATAGAAATCAATGATACTCTTAAGTGGCACCAATCGAACTCCTATTTTAGCATTTAAAAAAGTATCCTCACATCATTTTATTGAACAATACCTAAGGCTGCTCTGGCGGCATTGATATGATTATCGTCGTTGCACTCTACCGCAAAAGCGCCATATGCTAATGGAGCTGCAGCAGCCCTCTCTATAGATTGTTCGTAGAGCCTATCCCATATCGTTCCGCCTTGTTTAGCATACTCCGTTATCAAACTCTTCAGGCTATCCTCTCCAAAAACCGATACGTGACCAGAAAAGTCCAGTGCAGGATCACCCATATGCGCAGTAGACCAATCTATGATACCAGAGGTCTTACCTTCCTTCGAGGTTAAGACATGCCCTGCATAGAGATCGCCATGGATGAAACAAGTGAATTCAGGCCACAAAGGGTCATTGTCCAACCATCTACGGTATCTGTTTTCCAACGGCTCGCTGATACCTATCTCAGATTTCACCAAGTGGATACGGTCAGCTATTTCGGTCCTCAATTCACTTGGAGTCATTATTTTCAAGTTGCTCTTTCTCACATCGTCAGCTGTAATACGATGTAATTCGGCCAATGATTTTGCCAGAGACTCCACATAAGCTATGCTATCGCGATCTATGTTCCAAGAAACCTCATGTGTTATCGCATCGAATGTCAGAGCAGGCGCATCCTCCAGTAAAGGGTAGGCTATTAGGCGCTCCGATACAATTTTCCAATCAGGGACATTGATCGACAGGTTTCTTTTGGCTAAATCCAATATTCTACTTTCATTTTCGATTTGTTCAAGCATATCGCTTCTTCGAGGTATACGGAGTACCCAGTTCTCACCGTTTACTTCCTTTACAAAGGCAACTCTAAAGTCGATGCCCATCTCATTGACGCTCATCTCTTCCGAAATTCTCAGCCCATGCTCTAGGGCTAATGTTTGCATATCTTCGATTGTCATTTCTATACTGTTTTCTTTTATTAAATTGGTACCAGTTCCCCCGACAGGACATTCTGAATGTCATATACAGGTGTAACACTTTACCCATATTCTTTTCGTATGGATAACACTTCCCATCAGGGAACAAAAATCTGATACATGAATTAATTGTGAGACAGTAGACCTACTGTCGCATTGAAGCCATCTCGGCGACTATTTGATTAGGAAAACCAAGGCTTTGCCATCATAGCCTTATCATAGAAGTATAACATAGTTGTAAAGATAGAAAATTATTTTTTATTCATCCATGATGTTATTATTTTATAATAACATCATCTAAACATGTCCTGTCGCTCTTTTGTGCTGTGATATTTCATACCTATTAACTGCTTTCGTTTGAATTATACGACGTTCTACTCACAATAGGGCAAGGGTTACTCATTCCGTAGGATGCGGTTCACGTATAGGAAGAATAAACGCCCTTTTCACCCAAGTCCAACAGCTTTGGACCGCAGTTGACTCTTTCGACACCCCTGCGATGCAACCCAATCCGGCTGACGGGGAGCCAGCAACGCTGAAAATTTAC
>NZ_VPDZ01000045.1:0-3212 GCF_013417465.1 Acinetobacter sp. YH12251
AATGGCTTTTATGGCTTCAGCTTTAAATTCTGCGGTGTAAGTCTTCTGTTTCTTGCTCATGGTAAACTCCTAATGAGTATGTATAGTTTACCAAGTTAAACCCTCCTGTTTTTTAAGCACACATCAATCTGCTTCGGCAGATTTAAACAAGAATCTGTATATTGGCAACTGTAAAACACAAAAAACTTAGATCTATTTCTCAGAAAAATAAAATAAGAAAATAATCCTCTCACATGTACACACGAGATCAAAGCAACGAAAAATTCCTGAATATCCTACCCATCATTAAAAATGGTAACTGCTAGATTGAATTGAGATCAGTATGTTGTTTGATTCTAAGAATTTCTCATAATGATAGGTTCATTTCAACCCAAACCCATCCAGATTCGAAGGGTCAAAACTTTTATCAAACATATATTTATCTGCTCTCTCTTTTTTTAATGTCGCCAAGGCATAAAAGAAACATTTCTCACATAACTGTAACTCATATCTTTGCCCATCATGCTTGGAGCCAGACCCCCAATGTGCGGATAAATTTCCAAACTGCAGTTTCGTTGATTGGTTGCATACATCACATACAACATCTGTAACGACTTCTACCTGTTTCAGTTGTTTAATTTCCATATTAAGAACCTCTAAGTTTTAAAATAAATAGCATTGCTATAAGTTGTGACCCAGTTCTTAAAAATATAAAAAATCACAATATATTGTATATTAATTGTAAATAAACACAAAATATGGGGTAGATCAATCTTGTTTAATATTTCAAAAAATTATAAGAATCTTCACTTGATTATTTTTTAAACTTGTAAAGAACTATGGGAAAAGCTTTTGATTTCGATGAAGAATTTGGCGCACCTAAAAAATTGTTGTGCAAAAATTTCAATAAAATCCAAATCAGTATACATCCTGATTTTTCTGGAATTTATCTTTGCTATCAAGAGGCTTTCAAAGCTTTAAAAACAGATCTAGGTATCTTGAATCCAAGTCCCGAGATTCACGTCTGGAAAGATACTAATCTATCCGGTTATACCATCGCCAGTAATTTCCAATGGTTCCTATATTGGACTCAGAACGCACCCAAAGAAATTAATCTAATTATCCATTCTCTTCCCAAAGATAACAAAAAAATCGAACTATTAAAAAATGTGGTTAGTTCCGAATTTCTAAAATTTTGATCCTAGACAGTATCGTGGACAACAAATCCCTCTAAATTCTTAAAATATTTCTTCTCAAAGGCTTCAGGGCTTAACCAGCCGTTTGCAGAATGTCTTCTGACCCGATTGTAATAAATCTCAATATAGTCAAACAAGACAGCATTCGCTTCTTTTCGAGTGGCAAACACACTGCCATGGACCACATGACCTTTCAATGTATGAAAGAAGCTTTCGGTCACTGCATTGTCCCAACAGTTTCCCCTACGTGACATACTTTGAACGCAGTTATTCGTTAATAATAGCGCCCTAAAATCACGACTACAGTACTGTGAGCCTTGGTCCGAATGTACCATGACACCCATTGGATACCCCTGACGAGCCATTGCATAATGAAACGCATCACACACCAATTAACGGTCTATTCGATAGCTGGTTTGCCAACCGACAATACGACGGCTGAATAGATCCAGCATCACACATAAATACAGCCAACCTTGCTTAGTACGGATATAGGTAATATCCGTTGTCCAGATCTTATTGGGTTCATTGACCGTAAATTGACGATCCAACAAGTTAGGCGCTGTAGGCAAACGATGGTTTGAATCAGTCGTATGCTTGTATTTACGTGCAATCCTGCTACGTAAACCAAGCTTTTTAAGCATTCTTCCAACGGTTCGTTCGCTCATGCTGTAACCTAAATCATGCATGTCATGTACCAATGAAGGTGCACCCAATCGTGCATGATGCTGCCAATATACGGCTTTTAAATCATTATATTTCTGCGCTGGATTGGCCTGGCGTTTTCGCCAGGCATAATAGCCTGAAGTGCTGACACCCAGGCATTTACAGGCAGAAGATACAGTGACTTTATTCACATCCAGATCTTGAATTACCGTGTACTTTTCTTGGCATGATCTGTCAGAAAGTACACATGCGCTTTTTTTAAGATGTCATTGGCGTCCCTGAGCTGTTTGACTTCTTTCTCTAATTCCAAGATCCGCTGTTGTTTTGGTGAAAGTTGACGTTTGCTTGAACCCATTGGATTGGCTTCACGAATCCATTTGTCTAAAGTTGAATAACCCACACCTAATTTCTGGGCGATTGCAGCTATAGGTTCGTGGGAGTTTGAAACTGCATAATCAATCGCTTGCTGTTTAAATTCAGGACTAAAACGTTTAGCCATTTCTTGAATCTCCAAAGATTAAAGTTACGTTCTTTAGAGGGACGTGCTGTCCATTATTTTGGCTAGGATCACACCACACAAAATAAAAACTCTATATAACTGTTATATATAGAGTTTATTAAAATACCAATTATGTTATTTAGTGTATTTTATGTCGGTGAGAGATGGATCCGTAAATTTGAACAACTCCTATAAGTGATATTCTGCTCCTCAAATGATGTTATAAACATCAATATATGGAGTATTTTATGGCACGTAGACCAAGAAGAAATCATTCAAATGATTTTAAAGCTAAGGTAGCACTTGCTGCGATTAAAGCAGAAAAAACACTTGCTGAATTGAGTGCTGAGTTTGATGTTCATCAAAACCAAATTATTGACTGGAAAAATCAATTGATCTCAGCTTCCTCGCAAGCTTTCGATCAATCAAAAGCTCCAACAGAACCACCCATCGATCTAAAAAAACTACATGCAAAAATCGGTGAGCAGGCATTAGAAATTGATTTTTTAGAAGGTGTGTTGAAGAAACTGGGCCGCTTCAACCACAAAAGTTAATCGACGACTCACTTCAGATTTCAGTATCTAAGCAAGCTAAGCTGCTGAAAGTCTCCCGTGGTTGTTATTACTATCGCCCAAAACCTGTGAGTGCATCAGATCTGAAGCTGATGCGATGTATTGATGAATTACATATGCAATATCCTTTTGCAGGCAGTCGTATGATGCGTGATTTGTTGAATCGTCAAGGACATCATATAGGACGACGTCATACACGTACTTTAATGAAGAAAATGGGTATTCAGGCGTTATATTGCAAACCAAATTTAAGCCAGGCTAATCAAGCTCACCGTAAATATCCATATCTGCTCAAAGGGT
>NZ_VPDZ01000046.1:0-3117 GCF_013417465.1 Acinetobacter sp. YH12251
AGATTGATCAGAGCAGCAAGAATGCATGTAATAAGTGTGAAAGAAGATAGAGTTCTCATAATTATTGGAGATTTTGAAAAAGTTTTCGCATTATCTAATATTGCTTGAACTTTATATAATACTAATTCGTATAAGAGATTTTATGTTAAAATATGTTGTAAAACGACTATAAATGGAAAAGCATATATTACTTTACTTTTTTAATTGACTTGATAATGTGTTCAACTTAGTGAAATAAGAGACAAAAATAATGTATTTTTGGAATACACAAGCTTTAGCACATGAATTATCAGCAAATACTTTAGAGAAGAAACACTATAAGAATTACTATTTAATGACTGCTTTGCTTATTACTATTGTTTATTATTACGGGATGTATTCCCCATATACTGATATTCAAGTGATTGGTTTCGAAGGAATATTGACGATTTTTATTATGTTTCTAGGGATTCAATTTGCATATAAAGCAAATGGTGGAGATGGTGGAGAGCATTTTCTAGGTAGAATTACAGCTTTATCATTTCCAATTCTAGTGCAAACAACAGTTGCTGGGCTTATTTTTGGATTCATCCTTCTAGGCTTATATTTTGGTTTAGAGCTTGAGGGAACAGCTTTTGATTTTTGGTTTGAGTGGTGTATTTCAATATTCACAATTTTTTTACAGATTTTATTTTTTACTCGCTTAGTTTTTTATATGAAACGAGTAGCAGCACATAGTATTTAAAAAGAGCCGTCTTTTGACGGCTATTTTATTAGAATCAAAAGGTATCCTAAAGTAAGTTATTCAATAAAATAATGTGAAGCAAAATGAGCATCATTTCCTATAATATCAAATACATCTTCTCGTAAAGACATCCCTGCACATTTATCACCTACCATCCAAAGTCCTAATGTTGGAAGCATACCGTCATGTAGAGGGGTTTTAACCCATTTCTGCATGACATAGCCATTTTTATCATAATCATCAAAATAAAAACTACCAGATGCAGCACCGCAATCAACATTGTTCTGCATAATGTGAATGTTTGCTCCCTCACGGGCTAGGATAGGCTTTCTTGCCCACTTTCCTTGATAATGCTGTGTAGGATCGTAACTATGGGTTTCAACTAATAATGGGTGATTTGGGAAGCGTTTCCATAATTCAACTAAAATAGCTTTGTTGGATAAAAGCATTTTCCAACATGGTTCGATCCATTGTGTTGAATTGGATATTAAGTTTGAGAAGTTTTCTTCCCAGAGATATTCCCACGGATAAAGTTTAAAAAGATTTTCAATTGGTTTATTTTTTAAATCAACAAATTGCTCACTATTCCAACCTATATTATTCATGGATAGCTCACTTACATTCATCCCTGCTTGGAAAGCAGTATCCATAAGGTATTCTAAATTCCCCCAATCTTCACGCCCCGCACTTTGACATGCAGCAAAATGGATTTTGGTGTTTTTAGGGAATAATTGCCCCCAACGATCAATTAGATCTTCATGGATACTATTAAATTGGTCACGATTAGGAATGCCATTTACTTGTTCGACCCAATGCCATTGCGCAACAGAGGCTTCAAGTAAGCCAGTAGGTGTATCCGCATTGTATTCCAGCATTTTTATGTTTTCGCCATCATAAGCGAAATCAAAGCGTCCATAGAGCATAGGGGCTTTAATACGCCATGAATGTTCAATATGTGGAATTGCTTGTTCTGGAATTTGAAAATAGGTAGGGTAATTACCACGTTGAATCATGTCATCAGCAATGCTTAAGCACATTTGATGTAATTCATTTGATGCATCTTCAAGTTGTTCAATTTGTTTTAACGTAAACTCATAAGCAACACCCTCAGACCAATAAATTGATCCATCCCTAGAGTGAAGATTATAGTAATCAAATCCAATTTGAGTATGCATCTGTTCCCAATTTTCACGTTCAGGTAATAAAACACGTTTCATTGTTTAACCTCCTGACGAACCGCTACTACTTCCAAAGCCGCCACGTATCGGTGTGGATTTGGATGCAGAGTTGAGTTGAGTGGAAATAAGGGGGTTACCGTTATGGCGTTTACCTGTTGCTTTGACGACTTTTCCTAAATAACGAACTTTACGATTTTTTTTATAATATTGTGGACCAACAAAAGCGGAAACATAACCACTAGAACCTGTTGAATCAGGCTCACATAATTCATATCGCCAATCCTGTCGGCAATCATATTGGTTGTTATAAACGTCTTGCTGCAAAACATTACTTTGACTACATGCCGTAAGTAAAAGTGGTACGACTACTAACGACAGTTTTTTAGTCCGCATGATTAAAAAAACCTATTTATTCCATATAGTTTGGTGTAAAAATCATCTAAATTTTAGATTTTACTATCTTATTTACCTACTAAGATAAAGTACAGTAATACAAAATATATTTTTATGATTTCTATGAATATTTCGTTCTTATCTAATGTTGGGTATTTATACCTAGCTTGTATCATCGTTATTGATATTTTAATGATGTTTTTTTTAACACAAGCTGATGGTTTTAATAATAAAAAGGCAACTGTGCTGAGTTTATTATGTTACGCCATTACATTTGTCTTTGCGGGACTGGCTTTGAAACATTTACCAACAGGAATGGTGTATGCACTTTGGGGCGGTGTTGGCACAATTGGTTGTGTCTTAGTTGCACATTTCTTCTTGGGGCAGAAATTAGATTTCGCAGCACATATTGGGATCGGTTTTATTGTAATTGGGGTTGTAATTATTGAATTTTTTTCTGAAAGTACAAGTTAAATTCATTTTGTCGCATTAAGAATAAATTAAGTTTCTCTAAAATTGACATAATACACGTTATGCGAAATTTTCAAAAATTATAGTGAAAATGCGAGCTTAAGGGATCAAAATTTAGCCCGCTAAATTATTAGTACTATATCACCTCGTAGTACTCTTCAAATGATGACACTATTGTTAAATCAGGTAATAAATCAGGATGTTCTTCTTTAATAATTTCAATACTGATGTGTGCTGAATTAGCAGGAGACTTTCACTTGGGAGATTCTAGGCAGCTAACCGATAAAAGTCTTCTGCCATTTGATTTGGTGTCTTAAAATCCAAGCCTTTTTGAATTCTTCGCTGATTATA
>NZ_VPDZ01000047.1:0-2662 GCF_013417465.1 Acinetobacter sp. YH12251
TCAGCCATTTTTTGAATACGGGCTTGGCTCTCTGGAGAGCGGCTAGCTAACAATTCTTGCAGAGTCTTAGCCATTAGATTTATCTCCTAGGGTAGTGAGATGAAGTTGGTATTGTTCATCTGCAATACCAGCATGTCTTTATAAAAACGCTTTTTACCGCCTTTATCAGCAATACATAGAACAATAGCCTGTCGTAAGGGATCAAATGCGAAGAAAGCTCTTAAGGGTCTACCGCGATGTTGAACACGCAGTTCTTTCATATTGGTAAATTTAGACTCATACACAGTATCTACTAAAGGACGGCCTAAACTCGGTCCCTGCTGCTGTAGAACAACCAGGGCAGCTAGGACCTGCTCTTATGTAGGTTCATCTTGCTGTTCAAGCCACTGATTAAATAGATCTGTCGTAATGACTGTCCACATACCACAACCAGAATATAGATTATAGTCTATATTTTAGGGGGCATTATGTTTGTTTTGCAAATGAGAAAGGATAGGCAATAAAAAACCCCGGTATCCTGCCGGGGCTTTCCATATTTGGCGCTTAGATCTGACTCCTGTCTGATCTCACGTTCCTTGTTGTTCATCTTATTCTTTTTATCTGGAGCATCCTGCTCTCTATGTCTTCATGATAGGAAATTTCCAGTATTGCGGATAGCAGCAAAGGGCCGAGATTGGTATGAGCCAGGGCTTACAAAATAGCCTAAATTTTATCCACAAAAAATGTGGATAATTTTGGACATTGAGGCATTGATAAAATTTGAAAAACCTCAAAACTGACTATTTTTTAGTCAAATTTATTGGCAAGAAGTATCAAAACCGCTCATAAAAAAGCCGACTTGTTTCAAAATCGGCTTTTTG
Organism: Acinetobacter sp. YH12251; assembly: GCF_013417465.1. NCBI lineage: Bacteria > Pseudomonadati > Pseudomonadota > Gammaproteobacteria > Moraxellales > Moraxellaceae > Acinetobacter > Acinetobacter sp. YH12251. Next base: position 861 of record NZ_VPDZ01000047.1, read on the forward strand.
GTCATTTTTGGATTTTTCTATTTTTATTAAGTGGTTGATATTTAGATTAATATACAAGTGTACTTCGTATAACGCCCATTATGTTAAATATATATCAATTTGATCTTTAGAATTAATTCTATTACTTGTCATTTATAATCAATGCATTATTATAAGATATAAATAATTTAAGGAAAATCAAGTGAGTAGAATTAATAGTTACAGCGCATTTTATGTAAGTGAACCTTTTGACCCATCTTCATTAGGAGCATATGCTACACATGACTTTTGTCATTATCAGATGCTAAAAGCATGGAAAGGAAAAGATGGTAGTTTTCCATTTTATAACGCTCATGAAACGACTTATAACGTTCGAGATAATAGTAATTGGGAGCAAACCTTAAAACCTAGATTAAGAGAAAGATTAAGAAATTCAAAAAATATTATTCTTTTTTTAAGTTCAAAGACTAAAAACTCAAGAGCATTAAGAGAAGAAATTGATTATGGCGTGAATGTACTTAAACTACCAATTATTGTTGTTTATCCAGAATTTACGACATACAGTGAACTTTTATCAGTAAATGGACAATTTAAAAATGAAGTGACTCAATTGTGGGATAATTTACCAATTTTCAGGGACTCTAAAAAAAATATTCCTGTTTTACATGTTCCCTTAAATAAGTCCTTACTTCATAACGCACTATTAAACAAAGGATTTACAGTACAGTCACCTCTAGAATCTAAAGACTATAAATTATAATGAAAGTTAAAATATTTAATAAAAAGTTGAGAGATTCCTTTTTTTTAAAAATATCTCTATTCAGTGCCTTTGCAACATTATTACTTGCTTTTGTTCCCATACCATCAAAGATACAAGGCTTATTAGGTGGAGTATTCTTAGTATTTTTAGTGATTATTTATATCTATGATTGGAGAAAAGCAAATAAATTAAATTCAGTTGAAATTGATATTGAAGGTACTACAGTTTGTATTAAGGAAGGCGATATTTTTGAAGAAGATGGATTGAAGGTAATTGCTTTTAATGAATATTTTGACACTTTAGTTGATAATAAAATTATTAATGAAGTTTCTCTAAATGGAATTTTTTTACAAAAAAAATTAGATATAGAAATAAGTGCTCTTGATCAAGAGATTGATAACTATCCTTTTGAGGATAATGAAATATTAGAGGAAAACGTAGATCGTTTAGTTGGAAAGAAAAAGAAGTTTAAAATAGGAACTATATTTGTTCATAATGACTATATTTTGACTGCTTTTTCTAAATTTGACTCCTCTAATAGAGCTAATTTAACCATGCCTGAGTATCTAGGATTTCTAATAACATTCTGGGACAAAGTAAATATAGTTTATGGGCAGCGCAGTGTTTCTGTCCCTATATTTGGTTCAGGTATTACAAGGATTAAAGAGCATAGGGGAATTAGTGATGAGGACTTACTAAAAATTATGATTTGGACATTCAGAATTAGCGAAATGAGATTTAAACATCCTGCTAAATTAACTATTGTTATTCACTCTGAAAAAATGAATAAAATAAATTTATTGGATATTCAGGAAACAAAGAATGGAATTTGATTAAGATTTCCTTAAATTAACATAATACACCTTATATGAAACACTTTATATTTATCATTAAATTTCAGTATATTAGATTAAGCCGCTCTAGGAAGTAAGGCACCAGAGCGGCTTTTTATTGATTATTCATGTTCCACGCTTAAAATTCGAACAGTGTTTCATGATTTTTATAAGTTAAACTAAATTTAGTTGCTAATCCCAATAAGCTATTCACTAACTTGTAAATATCG
>NZ_VPDZ01000048.1:0-2486 GCF_013417465.1 Acinetobacter sp. YH12251
AGGATAACCTTGGTGTCCTGCTATTTGAGCGCCATGCGCGGGGCGTTCGGCTAACAGACGCAGGCAGGCACTTCATGGAGCGTGTCACGGCGGGTGTCGATCAACTCGATCACGCAGTGAAGACCGCAGGCATGACAGCTCAAGGAGAATACGGCCGGCTTCGCATCGGCATCCATGCCTTAATCCCACGCAGCTTTCTCACGGAGCTGATCCGTCATTATCGGGAAGAACATACGGGCATTGAGGTTGAGATCACCGAAGGCACAGCCCGCGATGCGGTGATGCAGCTTCGTGCTGACCAGCTCGACGTGGTGTTCGTCGCGGGCAAGCCCGAGATGCCCGACTGCCATACCCGACCGATCTGGACCGAACCGCTGGTGGCCGTGCTATCGGATGGGCATCGCCTCGCCGGGCAGTCCGCAATCACTTGGTCCGATCTGGTCGGCGAGACTTTCATTGTTCGCTATGGTGGCACCGGCCCGCAGGTCCATGACCATATCGTGCTGCGCCTTGCCGGGCGTTGGCCCGCACCGTCGATCCGGCGCTTTGATGTGGGGCGCGACACGCTGCTATCTATGGTCGGACAAGGCTTCGGCATCACTATCGTCGGCGAGGCAACGTCATTGTTGCCGACGACCGGCATCGTCTTCCTGCCCTTCCTCGATGAACCGGAGCCGGTTGCCTTTACAGCCGTCTGGTCGCCGTTCAATCGCAACTCCGCACTGAAAAATCTACTCAACCTCGCAGGCAAAATGAAGCGTGACGGCGATTCGCCCAATCGTTTCCTGGATGGCACTCGACCGGCACGATAACGGCACAGGCGATCCATCCTATTTGCCGCCGATAGTATCCGGCAGCCCTCCGGCATCCTCTTTCCTGTTGCCCGTCCCGATTTTGCCTACTCTCTGATCGGCTCCGTCTCTTTTGCCGACTGGAGCCTGCATTGCGCGGAGGCCGAATCCTTTGGGGTCAGATCGCCGTAGTCATCACCATCGTTCTGGTGATGACGTGGGCGGCGACGCAATGGGTTGCCTTTCGCCTCGGCTTCCAGCCCCAGCTTGGAGCGCCATGGTTCGATCTGGCGGGCCTGCCGGTCTATTATCCGCCGGCCTTCTTCTGGTGGTGGTTTTCCTTCGACGCCTACGCGCCCGCTATCTTCGTCGAGGGCGGCATCATCGCGGTATCGGCCGGGTTCGGCACCTTTTCCCCGTGCAGGATCGCGAAGGCATAAACGAGCTTCACAATGTCGCGGACGTGGACGGCTGTTGCCGGGGCTCCCCGTGCCTTCACCTTGGCGCACATGGCGCGGAGATCGTCGGGGCTGATTTCCGTCAGCAGACGATTCCGAAAGGTCGGAAGAATGTCCCGCTCATAGATCGAGCGGCGCATCGCGCGGGTGCTGTCGGCCATCTTCGCCTCCAGCAACCAGCGTTCGCCAAACTCGCCGAAGCTCTTTGCCTCTTTGATGCGGCGCTTCTCGCGTTGCTTCTCTCGGGCGGGCGACCGTCCTTCAAGTATGGCGCGCTTGGCGTCGATCAGTTTCTCGCGCGCCCGCGCCAGCGACAGGTCGGAAGCGCCGTAGCGGCCCAGCGTCAAAGTCTCCCGACGCCCGTTGAGGCGGTAGTCATACCGGAACACGACCGCCCCCGAGGGATTGACCACGACGTACATACCGTCACGGTCTACGACCTTATATAATTTATTCTTTGGCTTCAGTGCTTTGATGCCAGCGTCAGTCAGCATTTCGACCCTCCGAGATCGTTCAAAAACGCCTGAGAGCCGCCCGATATACCGTCAGGCCCAAATTGGCCTACCTGAATGGCAAATTTCCTATTATTATCAAGGGAATAAGACAGAAAAAATACCGTCAGAAGCTCTCTTACCCCTGACGGTATATTCGTTTTGGCGATGCGGCAAGAGTCGCCATACCGTCAGCCATACCGTCTATTGCGAGGCTTGCCCCGCGATAGACCGCGATAGACGGCAGTATATTTAATTAATGATTTCAGTTACTTGCGTGCGGTGATCGGCGGCCGCCGGCGGCGTTCGGATAGGCCCGAATTATTCCCACTTTATTGTAAACAAGACATTTTTATCTTTTATATTCAATGGCTTATTTTCCTGCTAATTGGTAATACCATGAAAAATACCATGCTCAGAAAAGGCTTAACAATATTTTGAAAAATTGCCTACTGAGCGCTGCCGCACAGCTCCATAGGCCGCTTTCCTGGCTTTGCTTCCAGATGTATGCTCTTCTGCTCCTGCAGCTAATGGATCACCGCAAACAGGTTACTCGCCTGGGGATTCCCTTTCGACCCGAGCATCCGTATGAGACTCATGCTCGATTATTATTATTATACTCTGTACACGACAAATTTCACAGAACCCTTATCCTATCAGGATTCTGCTTTCTTAAAATTGCCAAAATTTCCTTAAACTCTTCTTTTTTCCCAAAACCAATTAAACGCTGAATCGCCATTTGAACA
>NZ_VPDZ01000049.1:0-2255 GCF_013417465.1 Acinetobacter sp. YH12251
CGCCTATGGTCGCGCGCTTGCTCTGCTCAAACGCGAAGGCCGGTGCCCGTCTGACGTTGAACACCGACAGATTAAGTACCGGAACAACGTGATTGAATGCGATCATGGCAAACTGAAACGGATAATCGGCGCCACGCTGGGATTTAAATCCATGAAGACGGCTTACGCCACCATCAAAGGTATTGAGGTGATGCGTGCACTACGCAAAGGCCAGGCCTCAGCATTTTATTATAGTGATCCCCTGGGCGAAATGCGCCTGGTAAGCAGAGTTTTTGAAACGTAAGGCCTTTGAATAAGACAAAAGGCTGCCTCATCGCTAACTTTGCAACAGTGCCATAAAAACACGTACGTGTTTAGAGGTACATAAGTGGACAGGTTCCTGACACATAAATTGTGTAAGTTGTATAACTTATGATTATTATGTAATCAGGGTGCTTGATAACCAATTCTGGATCATAAGTAGTTATCTACAGCTGTTTAATGTAATAGAGTAATAGAATTCTGCAACTCAACCAAGAACTGTCAGATCAGACAAAGTTGTCTTCCTGAGTAATTTATCTACAGTCTCATCTAGTATAATGTCGTATTTTTGCTCGACAAAATGTCGTATTTTTGCTAGTTTAAAGGTATGTGAAAACTGATGTATAAGGGAGATGCGATGACAACTAAAGCGAAAATGCAAATGCGCATCAAACGCTCAAAACGTTATGTTTTTATGCGTGATGATTTTAATGACATTGCGAATTATGACCAAATTGGAAGAGTTCTGCGAAACTTAGTTCAAGAAGGTGAGCTAATTAAAGTTGGTTATGGTATTTATACCAAAGCAAGAAAAAATCAAATTACCGGCAAAGTAATGCCAGCCTGTCCAGAAGGCGCGGATGCAGTGATCTTAGAGGCATTAAAAAGATTGGATGTGCAGGTTACGTTAGGAGAGGCTACGGAAAAATATTTATCTGGTCAATCCACCCAGATTCCAGCCTTTACTCAAATTAAAACCCCGCGTCGTTTTACACGCCAATTGTCTGTAGGTCGTAGCCAAATTAATGCCTGATATAAAAAATGTGTTTGCAGATGTCGCTGATGCACTTGGTATTGGTGCAACTTCTATTGTTGAAAAAGATTACTATGTTGTCGAGTTATTGAGACTATTACAGTCTCTAGAATTTGAAACGCATGACTTGGTTTTTGCTGGTGGAACTTCTTTAGCTAAAGCAAATATTCAGTTAAATCGGATGTCTGAAGATGTGGACATTAAAATAGTTCCAAAACCAAATATTGCATTAAGTCGCTCTAAAGCTAAAGTTGTACGTAAACAATTGCTTCATCAAGTACAAGACAAAATCTCTCAATCTGATTTCTTTACAATTGAAGAGGAACCAGTTGTCTGGGATGAATATCGTTATATGGAATTATTAATTCGATATCCTCAGCATTTCAACCAAGCTCCCTGTTTACGACCATTCATTAAATTGGAATTAGTTGAAACAGACTTACTTGAGCCTTTTGAATCTAGAAGTATCACCTCGTTTGTGTATGACTTGGCTAAGAAAGGGAAGCCAGTCGATGCTTTTCCCTCCGTCACAATTGTCAGTACCAGTATCGAGAAGCTGATAGCAATTTTAAGGCGTACAGCGGCCTTTGCTAGAAATGCTGAAAGAGCTGATGATGAATCATTAGTTCGACATGTGTATGACTACTTTAAAATTACCTATGGTAAACCACAAGATTTTGTTTATTTAGGGCACTTAGCTACTAAAGTTATAAAAACTGATATTGAGCGTTATGGTCGTCAGCATACTCTTATGGTTGAAGACCCGATTGCTGAATTGTTATTTGGTTTAAATGAATTAAGTCGTAATCCACTCTATAAAGCCAGGTTTAATAATTTTGTTGTTCCTATGGTGTTCGGGGACAAACAAATATCATGGCAGCAAGCCTATTCACATTTTCAGGACTCAGTTCAACAGATCTTCGCTAACTTAAAGTTGTAAATGTAGAAAAGAAATTAGCTTAAGCACAATAGATTATTTATTTACAATCACTCTTATTACAACTAAATTTGTCAAAATTCTTCAGAGTTTTTTCTTTGAATTCTAACTCGTAACTCATCGAAGATAGAAAATGTGGCACTGTTGCAAATAGTCGGTGGTGATAAACTTATCATCCCCTTTTGCTGATGGAGCTGCACATGAACCCATTCAAAGGCCGGCATTTTCAGCGTGACATCATTCTGTGGGCCGTACGCTGGTACT
>NZ_VPDZ01000050.1:0-1909 GCF_013417465.1 Acinetobacter sp. YH12251
GGACTTCGCGAAACGGGTTGTCACGATCATTACAAGCGCGACAGTGGCGAAGGCAAAGCTGAATCCGATCTCGGAATATTCCGCTTGGCCTATGAGCACACGGGGAGCCGTCGAGAAGAAGACGAAGAAGGTGCCCATACCGGCGCTAAAGCCGACAGTGTAAACCCAAAAAGCCGGACTCGCGAAGATCGGCAAGACAGATCGGCGCGTCTTGACTTGATCCAGAGGGCGGGTTTCGTGCCACCTGAAACCCGCATTTAGGAGTGCGAGCATCGCCAGTATAGCCAAAGTAATGAATATCGCCTGCCATCCCAAGAACTCGCCGATCAATGCTCCGGCGATAGGGCCGAGCGCAGGCACGAACGCCAGCATCGAACTGAAAAGGCCGTAGATGACGACACCCTCAGGACGGTTGGCATAAACGTCGCGAACCGTCGCGAACGTCGCCACCAGCATGGCCGACGCGCCCACTGCTTGAAGTAGACGGAAAGCGACAAAGGCCGGTGCAGTTGAAGACCAAGCTGCTCCCAGAGACGCAATGACGAAAGCCGTTGCGCCCGGCGATTAAGTTAATAAACATATTAAATCATTAATTAGTTTTTGTAGTTTAGAGAGTTTATTTCTTAGGGTTTCTATTCCTCAATTATTCCGTATCCTTCTGGTGCAGGAATCCCATGTTCCGAAGAACGACTGACTGATTCCCACTCTTTCCATGTAAATATACGTTTTTCTGCATTTTCAACAGCTAAATCATATACAAGGCTTCCCAGAACTAATCGGAGAGGCGGATTCTCACTATTAACCAGTTTCATTATAGCTTCGGCGGCTAACTTAGGATCACTATCCACCGATTCGTTTGAATATTGTTGGGCCAACTTTTCACGTAATGAATCATACTCTTTTTTCTGTGTAGTAAAACTCATTTTTAAGTATAGATTCGTCCAGTAACCTCCAGGTTCTACGATAGATACTTTTATACCAAAATGTGCAGCTTCTTGTGCTAAAGCCTCGCTAAATCCTTCTAAAGCAAATTTACTAGCGCTATAGATTCCCGACATTGGACCACTAATCAGTCCACCAATACTAGATATCTGGATAATATGACCTGATTCTTGTGCCCGCAAGTACGGCATAACAGCTTGACTTACCCATACTGTACCGAAGAAATTAGTTTCCATTTGGCTTCTAACTTCATCTTCACTAAATTCTTCAATCATTCCCATTACCATATTCCCTGCATTGTTAATGACAATATCGAGTCTTCCAAAATGTTTAATGGCAGTTTCCACTGTAGTCGAAACAGCACTTCTATCAGTAACATCAAGACTTAAAGGAAGTAACATTCCTTCAAACTGGCATTTTAACTCATTCAGTTTTTCAATATTTCTAGCAACACCAACAACCTTCTCTCCTGACTCCAATGCTTTTTTTGTGAATTCGTATCCTAGTCCACTGCTTGCACCTGTAATAAACCACACACGTGTATTTTCATTGTTATTAAATGTCATAAATAATCTCCTCCATTAATCATGTAATATTGGTATCATTCAATACCAATTTAAAACAAACAAAATAAAGAGCACAGGCAATCTGCCTATGCTCTAAATATAGAAATATAAAATTTCAACAGGATTAATCCGATTGTTGGTATCACAAATAAGCCATCAAATTCATTGATGTACCCTTTTCTACGAAGTGTCATGGGAGATCTCCCTTTAAAATAAAAAAGAGGAAGATTCCTCTCCCCCTTTTTACTATAACCGTATAATAAAGGTTTCCTATACGTATAGGAAGAATAAACGCCCTTTTCACCCAAGTCCAACAGCTTTGGACCGCAGTTGACTCTTTCGACACCCCTGCGATGCAACCCAATCCGGCTGACGGGGAGCCAGCAACGCTGAAAATTTAC
>NZ_VPDZ01000051.1:0-1564 GCF_013417465.1 Acinetobacter sp. YH12251
ATGAAGACGGCTTACGCCACCATCAAAGGTATTGAGGTGATGCGTGCACTACGCAAAGGCCAGGCCTCAGCATTTTATTATGGTGATCCCCTGGGCGAAATGCGCCTGGTAAGCAGAGTTTTTGAAACGTAAGGCCTTTGAATAAGACAAAAGGCTGCCTCATCGCTAACTTTGCAACAGTGCCGAATTTAGCGCGGTCGCTAAACATTTCGGCACCACCCAGGTGCTGCACGATATCAATCTGAAAATTGATGCCGGTGAATACCGGCTGGCTGCCGACGATCCGGATGAGGAGAACACCCTCGCCACGGCAGTTTTCACCCTCGATGCCAACCACGTCAGGTGGCAAATTTTCGACATTAACCGCGACGATGCTAAATTTCAGGGAGAAGTGCGTGGGTGAGATAGCCGGTCGTCAGTCATAAAGGGCAGGGTAGTACCGTTGGCCCGGCGTTCGATAGTACCGTCCGGATACTGCCAGATATCGGCGTCCAGGGAGATGTCCTGAAGCGCGGTGTCCGGAATTTCAGGTTTGTGTCTCTACAAAGACTAACTATCAGAAAAACTCATCGAGCATCAAATGAAACTGCAATTTATTCATATCAGGATTATCAATACCATATTTTTGAAAAAGCCGTTTCTGTAATGAAGGAGAAAACTCACCGAGGCAGTTCCATAGGATGGCAAGATCCTGGTATCGGTCTGCGATTCCGACTCGTCCAACATCAATACAACCTATTAATTTCCCCTCGTCAAAAATAAGGTTATCAAGTGAGAAATCACCATGAGTGACGACTGAATCCGGTGAGAATGGCAAAAGCTTATGCATTTCTTTCCAGACTTGTTCAACAGGCCAGCCATTACGCTCGTCATCAAAATCACTAGCATCAACCAAACCGTTATTCATTCGTGATTGCGCCTGAGCGAGACGAAATACGCGATCGCTGTTAAAAGGACAATTACAAACAGGAATCGAATGCAACCGGCGCAGGAACACTGCCAGCGCATCAACAATATTTTCACCTGAATCAGGATATTCTTCTAATACCTGGAATGCTGTTTTCCCGGGGATCGCAGTGGTGAGTAACCATGCATCATCAGGAGTACGGATAAAATGCTTGATGGTCGGAAGAGGCATAAATGCCGTCAGCCAGTTTAGTCTGACCATCTCATCTGTAACATCATTGGCAACGCTACCTTTGCCATGTTTCAGAAACAACTCTGGCGCATTGGGCTTCCCATACAATCGATAGATTGTCGCACCTGATTGCCCGACATTATCGCGAGCCCATCTATACCCATATAAATCAGCATCCAGGTTGGAATTTAATCGCGGCCTCGAGCAAGACGTTTCCCGTTGAATATGGCTCATAACACCCCTTGTATTACTGTTTATGTAAGCAGACAGTTTTATTGTTCATGATGATATATTTTTATCGGCACTGTTGCAAATAGTCGGTGGTGATAAACTTATCATCCCCTTTTGCTGATGGAGCTGCACATGAACCCATTCAAAGGCCGGCATTTTCAGCGTGACATCATTCTGTGGGCCGTACGCTGGTAC